>CAJWMM010000114.1 GCA_913043035.1 uncultured Gammaproteobacteria bacterium
ATTTAACAGAGCTACGATTTTTGGTTCCACAATTGTAGTGAGCTCTCTGATATCGCCTATTTTACTTGCACCCATTTCCAAAACGAAAATTTCAGTATTTATATCTGCTGTTAAAACCGATAGTGGCAGACCGATTTGATTATTATAGTTCCCTAGTGTTTTAGCTGTATTACACCAATGTTGAGTGATGGAAGCTGTCATTGCAGTAACTGTAGATTTTCCATTTGTGCCAGTTATCCCAATGCTTATAGAATTAATTTTTTTGATATAATAATTAGCTATCAAACCAAGAGATTTCAAAGAATCTCTAACAGATAGTACCAAAGGACTTTTATGTGATCTGTTGGTGATTACAAGACAAGCTCCATTCTGTAGAGCATCATCTATATAATCGTAGCCATCCACATTAGAGCCTAGTAACGCAATAAAGACATCATTCTCTTTCACTTCTCTAGAATCAATTTTAAAAGAATTGATTTTTTTATCTGTTGATATCGCTTTGTTATCTTGGATATCATCTCTAATTACATTTAATATTTCTAATACAGATATACTCATTTAATCAAACTCTCAACATATTTTATGTCATTATGATAGATTTCTTTATCTTTATAAATAATCTTTGGTTCGTTTCCTTTTCCAAGCAGTAGAATCAAATAATTACTACGCGCGAAATCTAAAGATCTTCTTATAGCAGATTTTCTGTTATTTATAATTTCGTAATTATATTTTTCAGTTAATGATTTTGATATTTGATTAGTTATCTTGATTGGGTCTTCAGATCTTGGATTGTCGTCGGTAACAATAATATAATCTGCATATTTCATTGCATAATTTGCCATTGTTATTCTTTTCTCTTTATCTCTATCGCCTCCACAACCAAATATGATTAATAGCCTCATATTACACAAAGATGAGGAAACAATTTTTTTAGCATGCTTACATATATCTAGAAATGAGCTTGAGGTGTGTGCGTAATCAATAAGATATATTTCTCTTTTTTTACCATATACAAAATGATATCTACCTTGTATAGATTTTAATTTAGATATTATGTTACCTACATTTTTTTTTCTGTCTGAAGCAAAAACTTTTGCAAACTTAATAAATAAGTCTTCTGGTACTAAAGGATTTTTAGAATATTTACTATCAGAATCATGTCTATATAATATCTTTTTTGCATTATTGTTTAGTATTTTAAGGGTGTTTAAAGATTTATTAATAAACATGTACTTAGTAGTCATTTGTAATAACAATAACTTTGATTGAACATAATTTTCATAATTTTTATGATAATCAATATGGTCTCCATCTAAATTTGTTAATATTGACACATCAAATGAATGTGAGTTTAGTCTACCTTGATGTAAACCTTGTGAAGAGCATTCAACGATTAATATTTTCACATTTTTTTGTCTCATTTTATGATACTCCCAATAAAGAAGATGATTTTCAGGAGTTGTTCTCATTGTTGATGATAACTTTGGATAGATTCCATTACCTTCTGATGTAATTAGACCAATATTTTTTCTTGGGAAGAGCTTAGATAAGAACTGTGCTAAGAAGTGACATGTTGATGTTTTGCCATTTGTTCCAGTAACACCTATTTTAAGCATATCTCTCGTTGGGTAAGAATATAGATGATCAAGGAAAGCATTTAATTTCTTATTTAGATTACTGATTTTTAAAATAGGTACATTAGATTTAATATTACCGATACTTGTTTTACCATCTATAACTAATCCTCTGATTCCCTTAGCTATGGCATCATTTATATATTGTTGTTGGTTTTTACTATTTCCATATTTTAATATTAATATCTTCTCTTTGCACGAATCTTTACTTGAAAAAATAAAATTTTGATAGCTTATATTATTTTTTTTATAAATGTCTGAAACAAAATCTATTATCTTCTCATTGTCAGATAGTTTCATTTTTTATCTGGGTAGACCTCTAGTAAATTTAGACTGTAACTCATAAATTCACTGAATATAGGTGCAGCATTTTTCCCGCCTGACACTGGTCTATTTTTGGGATTTCTAATGATTACTGCTGCCACATATTCAGGTTTTGATGCAGGAGCAATACCTACGAAGATAGCATTATGATTACTTTCACTATATTTTCCATTTATTCTTAATCTAACTGTACCTGTTTTTCCAGCCACAGAGTAATTTTGTATTTTTGCATTTTTACCAGTTCCCTGATCAACAGCCTTTCTCATCATTTTTAAAATTTCTCTTGATGATTGTCGTTGAAGCACTTGCTCACCAATCATTACATTATTATTTTTTCTATAGCTTAATTGAATCCTTGCTCCATCATTAGCAACAATATTGTAAGCATTAGCAAGATGAAGCAGTGTCGTGGACAAGCCATAACCATAACCCATCGTTCCATGTAATGCGTCATCCCAGTTATTAATATCTTTTATATTCCCATTCTGAATACTGGGGAAATCGACATATAAATCACTACCAATATTAAATTCTGTCAAAGTATCATAGATCTTCTGTTTTTTTGTTTTTTTTGCAATTATTGCTGCTCCTACATTACTCGATTTTTGTATGACGCCCTCTAACGTCAGTAAACCAAGATTCTTATAATCAGTTAATAGTTTACTTTTATTATTTAGTTTTAAACCATTTGCTGTATTTATCGCATCATTTAAGCTGACTGTTCCAGATGTTAGTGCTGCATATCCAATAATGGGTTTAATTGTTGAGCCTGGCTCAAAAACAGATGAAACTACTTTATTTTTAATTTTCTCTCCTCGGAATTCATTTCTGTTATTTGGATCAAAGGATGGGTAGTTGACCATAGTAATTATTTCACCAGTTTGACTTCTAATAAGTACTAGAGATGCACTATCCGCATTTGATAAATCAACATGTTTTTTCAATATAGAGTATCCAACATATTGCAGTCTCTTATCCAATGAAAGATGGATATCTTCTCCCGGTTTTGATTCTTCAATAATTTCTAATAGCTCTACGGACCTACCTAGGTTATCTTTCCTTATTTTTTTCAGACCTTTTTGAGATTTTAAGACATCATCTTTAGCTAATTCAATACCGCTTAGACCATTATCATCAATATCTGTGAAACCAATAACATTCGAAAAATATTCGCCACTTAAATAAATGCGATCATACTCATCTATAAAATAAATATATGGGAAATTCATTTTTATGATTTGGTCATATATAACATTATCGATTTTTCTTTTAAGAAAATAT
>CAJWMM010000115.1 GCA_913043035.1 uncultured Gammaproteobacteria bacterium
ATTGATAGTGTGAGTGAAAATGGTTATGTAGGTAAGACGACTGTAGAACAAAAGTTATCAAATTATCTAAATATCAAAGATAAATCAGAAGAACTTAGAAAAAAAGCTGGGCGAAAGAAATGAAAATTTATCTTGTAGGTGGTGCAGTGAGAGATAAACTCCTCGGCATAGAGCCTAAAGAGAGAGATTGGGTGGTTGTAGGAAGTACTCCTAAAGAGATGAAAAAAAATGGCTTTAAACAAGTTGGTAAAGATTTTCCAGTTTTCATACATCCTAAATCGGGAGAAGAATACGCTCTTGCAAGAACTGAGAGAAAATCCGGACACGGTTATACAGGTTTCGAATTTAACACTAACTCAAATGTGACCTTAGAAGAGGATTTAGAAAGGAGAGACTTAACAATAAATGCAATTGCTGAGGATGAGTCAGGTGAATTAATAGACCCATTTCAAGGAAAAAAAGATATAAAAAATAAAAAGCTCAGACATGTCTCCAATGCCTTTTCCGAGGATCCTCTCAGAGTCCTTAGATTAGCGAGATTCATGGTGAAATTCCCTAAATTCAGCGTTATTCCTTCAACTATAGATATGGTTAAAGAAATTGTCGATTCTGGCGAATTAGCATATTTAACAGGCGAGAGAGTTTGGCTTGAGATGTATAAATCGGATCATATTGATGAATTTTATACTAAATTAGAATATTTAAGAGCAACGGAAAAAATTATAGGCCTTCGCATGATAAATAAATCCCGAGAAAGGGACTTTGAAAAGGGAACTAGTAACGAGTTATCAAAAAAGATTCACCAAATTTCATATTTTATTAAATCTTGCGTAGATGATGTGGATACGTTCTGTGATGAACTAAAAATACCTAATGAGTATAGGGACCTTGCAAAGATTCTCAAAAAATGTGAGCAAGATATATTAGAATATGTTCCTGAAATAGGAGAGTACGAAAAGTTACTTGAACTTATAGATAGACTTGATATTAGAAAAACAGAGAGACTGAATAATTTTTTTGAGTGCATTGACATAAGTGATGAACTAAAGATATTTTTTGAATCTTTTATAGATAGAATTAAAAATTTCAGGTTAAATCAGAAGGATCAGAAAAAGCACAAAGATGAAATCATTAGATTAATCAAAACTACCCATGAAGAAATAGCTCGAGATCATATTATGAACTATTTGAATTCTTGATCTATTTAAATCCCAATCAATACAAATCCTAACAATAACCTGTAAATAACGTAGGGTGTAAAAGATATTTTGTTGATTGTAATTATGAAGAAATGTATCGTCAAATAAGATGCTATAAACGACAATGTTACTCCTAAAAGATGCTCGGTAAATATATTATAATCGCCAATGCTATATAATTCAGCAGATTGATAAACTGTCGCCATAAAAATAGCTGGAATAGATAACAAGAAAGCTATTTTTACTGAGTTTTCTCTGCTGAAATTTACGAATAAAGCTGCAGTGATTACAATGCCTGATCTTGAAACTCCTGGAATAATAGCAAGTGTCTGCATTAAGCCAATAAAAATAATTATGTATACACTAATAGATTCCAAATTGTTATATTCAACTTTTTTTCTCATATCAGCTAGATACAAGACAACTGCAAAGATAATCGTCATTACAGCTATAGAATTAACAGATCGCAAGTTTATCGATACAAAATCCATAAACCCTAAAGCTACTATTGGTAGAGGAATAGATCCGATTATAATAAGTTTGATATAATTCTTGCCCTCATTTGATAGATATAGAACTTGGCCTATTTCTCGCCTGTAATAAATCAAAATCGCAAGCAATGATCCAGCATGCAGGGCAATATCAAAACCTAAGCCTTGATCCCTCATTCCCAAAAACTTAGACATTAAGATTAAATGTGACTGACTAGATATGGGTAAAAATTCAGTAATTCCTTGAACAATGGCAAGAAGTACTATTTGCAAGATTTCCACTTATAAAATGTCCTTTCTATTGAAATTCTTAGATGCTAGCAGTGGATTTGAGTAATTTTTAGTAATTATCAGCGCCTTAAAGATATCGCCCATTGCATTAGATAATATTAGGTTCTTTAGTTTATTGATTTCAATCACTTTTTCCTCATCACTAAATGCTCTCTCTTCAAATACATCTAGTATACCCAAATTAATCAAGAACTTAGATTGTTCTAAATAACCTGATACTTCTAATTTCAATTTTTTAAAGATATATGCCAGATATGAGAAGTTTACAAACGAAGAAACATCTTGTAAACCAATATTCTGAAAAGGATCAAAATTTGCTTCATGATTATGAATACAAACCAGAGTGCCACTTTTCCGATCAGGTAAGAAGTACTCTTTCATGTTGTATCCATAATCCACTATAAAAACTACTCCCATATTTAACATTTTGTTAATATTATTGACCCAAGTTTCATAATTGAAATTTATTTCACTCTCATAGTTATCATAGTTTGATAATGTATCGTAACATTGTAAATTTTTAAAAATATTTCTAAATTTTTTTGTTTTGTCTACCCATTGCATTGTGAAATCTCCCTGATAGCCTACAAAAAGTTGAAAGAATTTATCATTTGCTATTTTAAATCTTTCAGTAGGCAACACGTCGAAAAATTCATTGCAAACTATTAATCCATTTATCTCTGTAATCTCTTCACATTTAACCCATTTCACAATATCACTTAATTCAGGTATTTTTTTCATGATGTTAATTCTCTGTGACTGAATCAATTTTTCTGATGTTTCGATAATATAGAAAGTTTTTGGGAGAGCTTTTTTCTTGGACAAATGCTCCATGATAGATATTACTAGACTTCCATCTCCAGCGCCGATCTCTAAAATTTCTGGTTCAGTAATAGCGTTACGCAAATTGATGAACTCATTTGCTATAGAAGCTCCAAAGAGACTTGACGTTATAGGTGAGGTTATGAAATCTCCTTTTCTACCAAAAATATCTCCGGTATTATAGTAGCCATATAGATTATGGAAAAGCAGGATTTCCATATACTCTGAAAAAGATATAATCCCATTTTTAGAAATTCTCTCTGATATAACTAATTCTATTTCAGATTTCATGATGATATGTTCTAATATAGTTTAGATTTATAAATTAAGCTATTAATTATGACAAAGAGATTAAAAACTGTACTTATAACAGGAGGTGTAAA
>CAJWMM010000116.1 GCA_913043035.1 uncultured Gammaproteobacteria bacterium
ATCCTCAAAAGATGATTTAAAATTACCTCACATGGGCTGGAGTAGAGTTAATTTCATGCGAGATAGTGTGCTAAGGGACCAAATAAATAACGACACATTTTTTTATTTTGTTCATAGCTATCATGTTTCTACTGCATCTCAAGATGATATAATGTCTTATACAGAATATGGTCGTAAATTTATTTCAGCATTACAAAAAGATAATATTGTAGCCGTACAATTTCACCCTGAAAAGAGTTCAACAAATGGACTTAAACTATTAAATAACTTTATTAAATGGAGAATATAAATGAAGTTGCTACCTGCGATCGACATTTTAGATGGCTCATGTGTAAGATTAAATAAAGGAGAATATAATCAAGTAACTAAATATTCTGATGATCCTCTATCAATAGCTTCTCATTGGCATGAACTTGGAATAAGGAATATACATATTGTTGACCTAAATGGAGCAAAAACTGGCAAACTGACTAATTTTCCCATAATAAGCAAAATAAGAGAGACATTTGCTGATTTTTATATCCAAGTTGGTGGAGGCATAAGAACTTTAGAATCTATAAATAAGTATATAAATTCAGGAATTGATAAAGTTATTATAGGAACAAAAGCTCTGAGATCACCAGAATTTTTACAAACTATCCCAATAAATTTAAAAGAAAGAATAGTTATTGATGTTGCGGTGAATAATAACGTTTTATCTACAGATGGATGGATTGAAAAATCACAAATTAGTATTATTGATTTTATTAAGCAGCTCGAAATGAATCAAATCACTGAAATAGTAGTAACCGATATAACTAAAGATGGAATGTTATCAGGCATTAATAAAGATCTATATAGCAATGTATCATCTCTGACTAAGATACCTATAATTGTATCGGGTGGAGTGACATCACTAACAGATATTCATGAAATAATTTCTATGAAAGATAAAGGATTCAGCGGAGTTATAATTGGCAAAGCAATATACGAAAATAAAATTGAAATATCTGATTTGATCAAATTGGAGAGTACTTAATGTCATATACAAAAAGAATTATACCTTGCCTCGATATAGATAATGGTAGAGTTGTAAAAGGAGTAAATTTCGTTGATATCAAAGATGCTGGTAATCCTGTTGAAGTTGCAAAAAAATATGATTCTATGGGAGCTGATGAATTAGTATTTCTCGACATTACTGCAACTCATCAAGATAGAAAAACCATAATTAATACTGTGGAGAATGTTGCTAACGAAGTGTTTATACCTCTTACAGTAGGTGGCGGTGTTTCTAAATACAGTGATGTCATAAATTTATTAAATGCTGGAGCAGATAAAGTAGCGATTAATAGTGCTGCTGTGAGAAATCCGAATTTAATTGATGAAGTGACTTCAAAAATAGGCAGTCAATGCATTGTTGCTGCAATTGATGCAAAGTCAACATCGAATGGGTCGTGGAAAGTCTACACTCATGGCGGAAGAAAGGAGACAGACTTAGATGCTGTGAGATGGGCTAAAGAGCTAAATGATAGAGGAGCAGGTGAGTTATTAGTAACTAGTATGGATCGTGATGGTACAAAAGATGGTTTTGATAATGATCTGCTAAAAGCAATATCGCTTGAGGTAACTATACCTGTAATTGCATCTGGAGGTGCTGGCACCCTCTTGCATATGCTTGAGGCTATAAAAGAAGGTAAAGCCGATGCTGTTTTAGCAGCTAGCATCTTTCATTATGAAATATTCTCTATTAAACAAGTCAAAGAATATTTGAAAAATGAGGGAGTGTTGGTACGTGTTTAACTATTTATGGTACTCTTAAAACATGAACAGTAAGTCTAAGAGAGATATACTTGAAAAATTATTTTTAGTCCTAGAAGACAGAAAAATTAACCCTTCAGAAAATTCATATGTCGCCAGTCTTTATAGAGATGGAAATAATAAAATAAATGAGAAAATTATTGAAGAAGCGCAGGAGTATATAGAAGCCATAAAAAGTAACAAAAAAGGCTCTATTATTCATGAGGCAGCTGATTTATGGTTTCATACTTTAGTATCTTTAGCTTTGAATGACCTTACAGCGAGTGATATCCTAGAAGAGTTAGAAAGGCGCTTTGGTCAGTCAGGTATAGAGGAAAAAGCATCAAGAGAAAAATGAGGTAAAATATGTTAAGTGGAATATCACCATGGTCAATACTACTTATACTAATCATAGTAGTATTGTTATTTGGTACAAAAAAATTAAGAAATGTCGGCTCTGATTTGGGATCGGCAATTAAAAGCTTTAAAAAATCATCAAGGGAAGAGACAACCGACGATAAAGTTGTATCCAATAAATCATCTAAAGAAGATAAATAAGTCTCATGTTTGATGTTGGGTTTTGGGAATTATTCTTAATATTCATATTGCTGCTATTCGTAGTAGGTCCTGAAAAATTACCTGTTGTAGCAGGATTTTTGGGCAAGTGGTTTGGCAAGTTACAGAGATATTTCTTTGAACTTAAGGATTCTATTCAGCAAGAAACATCTGATGCAACTGGTGAAATTAATAAGATTGTTGACGATCAAAAAACACAAATCAAAGATCTACAAGATAAGATTAAAAAAGCTAACGAGGATGAGTAATCATGTCAGATAAAACTGAGTCTGAAAGTTCTTATAAATCTTTGGTACCGCATTTTCAAGAATTAAAAATGAGACTATCAAGATCTCTTTTATTTGTTTTAATAGTTTTTATTATTCTTTTCCCCTTTTCAAATGATATCTACAATCAATTAGCAGACCCACTAATGCGTAATTTGCCAGAAAACAGTTCTATGATAGCCATAGATGTTGCTTCACCATTTTTCATTCCATTTAAATTGGTAATGATTTTATCTATTTTTTTATCGATACCATTCCTTCTCTATCATCTTTGGATGTTCATAGCTCCTGGTCTCTATAAAAAAGAGAAAAAACTCGTCTTGCCTATACTTATCTCAAGCAGCACATTATTTTATTTAGGAGCAGCTTTTGCCTATTTTGTTGTTTTTCCATTACTCTTTTCGTTTTTTATAAGTATTGCGCCATCAGGGATATCTGTAATGACAGATATTAGCAGATATCTTGATTTTGTAATTACTTTATTTTTTGCTTTTGGTTTTGCATTCGAAGTACCTATAATTACTATCCTATTAGTGATAACAAACGTAAGCACCGT
>CAJWMM010000117.1 GCA_913043035.1 uncultured Gammaproteobacteria bacterium
TTTTACTTACTACAGTGAAATTAAGGTTCAACCTTGCAAACTCTATCTGCTGCGGATGATAAACGTCTAGTTTTTCCAAGTACCAATCATAGAGAGGGCGATGATCTTCAAACTCTAACGTACAAATAGAATGAGTGATCTCTTCGATGGAATCTTCTAGACCATGAGCCCAATCATACATAGGATAAATACACCACTTATTTCCTGTTCTATGGTGCGAAGCATGCAAAATACGATAGATGACGGGATCACGCATGTTGAGGTTAGAATGTGACATATCTATTTTAGCTCTCAGCGTTTTCTGTCCATCTGGATAATCTCCATTTTTCATACGCTGAAATAATTCAAGATTTTCTTCTATACTTCTGTTACGATTAGGACTTTCTTCTCCTGGTTGCTTAAGAGTGCCCCTACAGTCCCTCATTTGATCTGAGCTCTGATCGCAAACAAATGCATCGCCATTTTGAATAAGTGTTAAGGCATGATCGTACATCTGATCAAAATAATCTGATGCGTAGTACAATCTCTCTTCCCAATCAAAGCCTAACCACTTTACATCATCAATAATGGACCTTACATACTCGTCTTCTTCTTTTACTGGATTAGTATCGTCAAAGCGAAGGTTGCATTTTCCATTATTTTTTTCGGCGATACCAAAATTAAGACAAATAGATTTTGCATGTCCGATATGCAAATATCCATTAGGCTCTGGTGGAAATCGAGTATGAACACGGCTACTCCATTTGCCTGATAGGTTATCCTCATCAATGATCTTTTGGATGAAATTTTTTATTATAGTATTGCTTTCACTCATAGCCTAAAATTCTTTTATTATATATTTTAAACGATTTATAACTACTTCTTTTCCCAATAATTCCATTATATCAAATAGTGATGGACCTTGTAAGTTACCGCATAACCCTAACCTCACTGGTTTCATTACTTTTCCAAAACCATACCCATTATTTTCCATGTATTTTTTCAAGATAAGTTCAAGTTCATTAGCAGTCCAATCATCTATATTGCCCAGCATTTGAATTACCTCTTCTAGGATGACTTGAGAATCCTCTTTCCATGTTTTTTGTACATCATTTTCATTGAAACTGGAAGGGTCATTGAAAAAGTAGCCTGCCTGGTCAATAAGGTCTACTAAGGATCTCGAACGGGTTTTCATAATATTTATGACGCAAAGGCAAAAGGAGTTATCCTCTTTTATCCCCCATTCGGTACTTATAAGCCTTATTCGATCTAAGATACCCTGATCATTCTGCAATGCCAAATGCTGTGAACTGATCCAATTCAATTTTTTTTGATCGAATACCGCTGCTTTTTTTTGAACCTTAGAAATATCAAACTTTGATACCAATTGATCTAGACCCATTATTTCCTCTTCTGTTCCTGGGTTCCATCCCAATAGAGCGAGGTAATTTAAAAGGGACTCTGGTTGAAAACCTTCATCGCGATATGACTGCACTCCAGTTGCCCCATGTCGCTTACTCAATCTTTTTTTATCTTCGCCTAAGATCATAGGTAAGTGTGCAAAAATTGGAGGCTCCCAGCTAAAAGCCTTGTAAATAAGGATCTGCTTTGGAGTATTGGATATATGGTCTTCTCCTCTAACAACATGAGTGATATTCATATTCTGGTCATCAATTACATTGGTAAAATTATACACTGGACTGCCATCCGATCTTGCAATAATAAAATCATCAATTTCTGAGTTAGATATGGAAATATTACCGTATATCATATCATTAAAAACCGTATGCCCATCATTGGGAGATCTTAGTCTAATTGTAAAAGGAGTCTTTTTTTCTAACTCTATATTGATATCATTTTCACTTTTATTTCTCCATAGACCACTGTAATGATAGGAGCCTGTCTCTTTGCGGATCTGCTCTAATTCTTCTTTTGATGCAAAACATCTGTATGCTTTTCCAGATGACAATAGGTCTTCTAATGAATTATTATAACTTTCCCCACGCTTAGACTGATAGACCAACTCTTCATCCCAATTCAGCCCCAGCCACTGCAACGAATCACAAATTTGATCTATATGTTCCTTTTTTGAGCGTTCTAGGTCTGTGTCTTCGATCCTTACTAAAAATTGTCCGCCATTCTTCTTGGCGTATAAATAATTTGATAAAGCAGTCCTGGCTCCCCCAAGGTGTAATTGTCCTGTCGGGCTTGGCGCAAATCTTAAGCGGGGCTTCATGATATTAGTGATAGATGATTCAAAAGTATTCATGAAATTACTTTTTCTTCTAAAATCAAAAAAGCCTCTTAAAGAGGCTTTTTGATTTATTTTTATCAGATTCTTGTATTAGTCTTTATTAATAAGACAGCTAATTAACTAAAAACCTTTTAGAGTATTCTGGTATATCCTTAAGTATAATTCCACAAAATCGATCGTCATGTACAAACGCTTATAATTGCCTTCCTCTTGAAATATCTACATCATCGATTCCCAACTACACAATAAAGAGTTCAGAACAATTATACTTAGGACAATGTAATAATTGTCAAGTGTAGATCGCTACCACCTAGCATCTAAATAGAGAAAGTTTAAAACTGGAATCATCAAATCCTAGATTAGATTCTTTAAACCACCTTTCTGGTTTTCTTTTACGAATTGCTTTGGGTTTTATTTTATTTAGGTAATACGGAAGAGTGATGAGATAAGATCTTCCAATCTTCTTTACTTTTTACAAAGACGAAAGAAAATCTTGCTTCAATTATACTATCATTGACTTCAAAATTATAAAGACCAGAGGCAGTAGAAATGGATTCAGCTTTATATTCATGTTTTGTAATTATTTTAACATCCACTTGTGAAGACAATAAATCTTTAAAATAGTCCAATATTAATTCGTGACCTTTTCTTTCAATATTAGAAAAAGTCCCAAGCAACAATCCTTCTCTGTGGTATAACCCTGCCACCTGAGAGGCATCATTTGTCCTTATTTTTTCGACCCATATATTTAGCAAATCAATCATTCTAAATTATTCACTGGTGAACTAAAAATAGTTTTTTGTTGAGAAACTTTATAAAAGAAGTGCGGAGGGGGAGGGATTCGAACCCCCGAAGGGCGTAAACCCTTGCTGGTTTTCAAGACCAGTGCATTCAACCA
>CAJWMM010000118.1 GCA_913043035.1 uncultured Gammaproteobacteria bacterium
TGAAAACAGCGAGAGATTTATATAAAACTTTCAATTTAAAAAAAGGTAAAATAGCTCTATCTGATAGTAGATTGAGCAACAGAGGGTTCCTCGAAAATATCACATTCGTCAATCTCCAATCAATTTTAGATGTTAATTATGAATTATCGTACAAGAACATTTTTATGGAGTTATCTGAGGATAAATATAGTATTGGAGGGTTAAGCGGTATAGTCATTGGTAATGGAAATTCAGGTATTTTAAAAACTTCATCATCAAAATTATCTGTGAATGAAGATAGCAAAGTGCTCTCTAGTTTAGATAATTTCTCTGGATCAATAGGCTTCAAAATCCGTCCCAATAGTATAAGAATATATTCAGATGATATTAATATAAACAACAAGCAGATTTTAAAGTTAAAAGGGGATATATCCAGAAATTCTTATAATATAAGAGTGGCTACTAGAGGTAATCTTGAATTATTGAAGCAGCAATATTTTTTTCAGAATAATAATTTTGCAGAAAATTTTATAGTTGATTCTAAATACTCTCTAGAGTATGTCTTCATGAGAAATCAAACTAAATTGAAAAATTATGGGGTGATAGAATTTGATGACTTTTCTCTAAAGCATAATTCTAAAAATATATTTGTATCTACAAATAAATTTAGAGTATTAATCTTGGACAAATTAATATTTGCCAAGGAAGGAAAAGCTATGCTGAATAAAGACGAATATCAGTTGAAAATTGATAGCGGAATGAGTAAAGGAGATATCTTTTACCAAATTACAGCTAGCGGATTATTATCTTCAGATAATATTAAATCTCTCTTAGACATGAAATCGATAGATACATTAGAGGGTGAGGCTAAATCAACCATAAGTTTGACATACATCGATGCTAGCGACAATCCATCTTTAATAGGGGAGTTAAGGACTGATATGGTTGGTTTTAAACTTAATATGTTTAGTCCATTAAAGAAAAATAAAGAAGAAAGAAAGAATTTATATATCAAAAGTAATCTTATTAAGGATGCGAGATATTTTGATATATCATATGATGTTTTTGATATGAGAATTTCTGAGGGATCAGAATATATTAATATAAATATTGTTTCACCAATTCTAAACGGTAGTATTAGAATTCCAGAGAGTGTCACAGATGAAAATAAAATACTTGCAAGACTACAGTATCTTGATCTTAATCAATTTAGCGGTATTGCCGATCCTAAAGAGTATTTACCAATGAAACTAGGGATCAAAAAAGTTAAAATATATAATAGTTTCTTTAATAATTTTAATTTACAAACTTCTACGCATATTGACGGTATGACAATTGATAAAATATCTTTTGCGAATGAGTATTTGACTATGGACGGACAAGGTAAGTGGGTTGATAATACTGCCGGCCAAATTACTTTTTTTGATGGTAATTTTAACAGCACAAATTTTGGCAAATCTCTAGAAAATTTCGGATATGATGGTCTTGTAAAGAAAGGAAGGTTAAACTCAAGATTAATAGGGCAATGGCCAAATTCTCCAGAGACTTTCTCTTTTAAAAACTTTGATGGGAAAGTTCTACTCGATTTGAAAGATGGTGACTTTCTACAAGTAACTAGAGAAACAAAAGTGATTGGACAACTTTTAGGATTATTTAGCATAGCGTCTCTACAAAAAAGACTTTCACTTGATTTCAGTGATTTTTTCTCTTCTGGTTTGTCTTTTGATCAAATGACAGGTGAATTTACATTTCTTAATTCTATTTCTGATGTCAAATCATTGAATCTAAGTGGTACTTTTGGGGAGATGACGATAAACGGTATTTCAGACCTAAAAAAAGAGACTCACGACCATAAACTTATATATATACCAGACTTATCTTCCATGAGTTTAATATCTGGTACACTCTTAGGGGGACCCATTGGGGCCGTAGCGTCGATCTTCTATGATAAGGTCCTTAAACAAATAGGTATAGATACAAATGAGTTAGCTGCTGTAGAATACTCTATAACTGGATCTTGGTCTGACCCTGAAATAATATTATTAGAACCATTTAAACAGATAGAGAATTAATATATCCTAGGCTTATATTTGGAGAGATATTATGTCTAATATAGCATCAATACAGCTTAATTCAGGTCCGAACACACAGGCTAATTTGCTCATAGTATCTGAGATATTTGAACAAATATCAAAATCAAAGGCAAAAGTAGTTGTCTTGCCTGAAAATTTCTCGCTAATGCCTGAGAACGATAGTGAGTTTTTAGACAAGGCTGAGGAAGATGGTAGCGGCCATGTCCAAGATTTTATCAGAGAATTAGCAAGTAAACATAAAGTTTGGGTTGTTGCTGGGACAATACCCACAAAAACTTCTAACCCTAAAAAAGTAAATGCATCAACTTACGTATATGATGACAAAGGAGATGTGGTTTATAAATATAATAAAATTCATCTTTTTGACGTAAAACTCCCAGATGCAGATGAATCATATAACGAATCTGAGACCTTTGAGCATGGACAAGTGATCAAAGTAATCGAGACACCAATAGGAATAACAGGTATAGGATGTTGCTATGATTTAAGATTCCCGGAATTATTTAGAATGCAACATAAAGATGATGTAGAAACATTTATTTTACCTGCTGCCTTTACAGAGCAGACAGGGAGAGTACACTGGGAGACACTTGTCAAGGCGAGAGCTATTGAGAACTTGTGTTACTTAGTAACATCATGTCAAGATGGATATCATATTAGCGGGAGACAGACACATGGCAATACCATGATAGTTAACCCTTGGGGACAAGTATTAAAAAGGTTACAATCTGGTAATGGGTTCATCGAAAGTGAGATTAACAGGAAACAATTACAATCTATCAGGGAAAAATTTCCAGTATTAGACCATATCAGGCTTCTAGAAAAATGACTTCAAAAATTAAAAATATTTTATCTGAGCATGACCTTACAGATGATAAATTATCAAAACTTCTATCAGTATCCTGTCCTAGAGGAATAGATTTTTCAGATATCTATTTTGAGTATTCAAACTCAGAGAGTTGGTCTATTGAAGATGGTATTGTAAAGAATGGTACATCAATAATAGATAGCGGGGTGGGCATTAGATCAATTTCAGGAGATAAGACAGGTTTTG
>CAJWMM010000119.1 GCA_913043035.1 uncultured Gammaproteobacteria bacterium
CCCGGTATTGAAATTGTTTTTCATATGAACCACGATAAACGTCAATTTCTTCTTGCAATTTCGAATCCGTAGGATTCCAATGCTGTATGATAACATTCTGCCCTATAGGATCTAGATCATCTATGACATATTCATAAGCAACATAATTTGAAAAACTTGGTATCAGATAAATCAGACAACCTAAAATGAATTGTTTTTTGGGAGATAAATTTTTAAAGAAATAAAGTGGAAAAGAACAAAGGGCATAAATAAATAGTATGTCGCCATACCAAAGATAAGATGAATGAATTGAGCCTATGATTAACAGCCAAAAATTTCTACTATAAAATAAAAATAAAGGGCTCTTCCCTCTTTTAATTGCACTTTTTATAAAAAGCAATGTGCTCGCTCCAAAAAGCATTGAGAATATTGCCATAAATTTCTGGTCTGCAATAATATGAGTAAAAGAGTATACTATATGATTCATAATATTTACGTCATATACTACTGGACTAAAATATGCCATCGATGGCATCGCAAAACTCGATATATTCATTATCAAAATACCAAGTAAGGCAAACCCCCTCATTATATCAATAGATTCTATTCTAGTATTTGTCATAATTAGATATAGATATCCTCACAAAATTAAAAAACCAGACGAATGCGGTATATGATGTAATTGGTTTATCTATGTAGACTTTCACTATCTTCATAATCAAAATGTTCAATACAAAATTCCTTTACAATAGTGTTGTCACTACTTTTACAAAAAACTTGTAAATATATATTATCAACCAGCCATAAATAGAATTGGTCTATATCGCCATCTTGCCTTGGGAACCCTTTTTGAAGATTGTAATCCTTGTCCAAAGCATCTTGGTTTAGCTTAGCCCATTCACGAAAAACAATTTCAATAAACTCAATTTGTTTCCAACCTTGCACTAGAATCTCATTAATACTTTCGCGACCAAGGTTTTTATAATTTTCTATTAACATTATATTAGATCCAATTATCATTTATCGCTGTTAACTCATTTTTTACCTCACCGGTATTTAATACACCCCTTTGTTCAATAAGCATTATGTGACATTCTTTTTCAGCGTAAGGCTTGTGCTCTACTCCTTTAGGAACAACGAACATTTCACCCTTAGATAATTCTACTTTACCATCTCTAAACTCAATAATCATTTTGCCCTCAACTACATAGAATACCTCATCGGTCGATTTATGTTGATGCCAAATGAATTCTCCTGATATTTTTGCTAATTTGAACTGATAATCATTCATTTCAGCAACTACCTTCGGATTCCAATGATCATTGAATTTGCTTAACTTTTTTCTAATATTTATTTTTTTATTTTTCATATTTAAATCTACAAATAATTAGCATACTGTATTTTAGATACTAAAATCAAAAAGCCCCATGATCATGAGGCTTTGGGAAAAAAAATAATATTTTTCAGTTTTCTTAAATAGCTCTAACTTTTTTCTGCTTTCTGCTAGTTTATATACGAAAATACAAACCAAATAACTATAAGAGCAGGAACGATATAGCCCTCTAAAAACAGAAACACTCCAAAATTGTAAGGGTGAATCATATAACGGTCACTATTATTTTACAAATATTGCAATCGCTTTAAGCTCTTTTTGTTTTTCATTTCTTGTGTCAGCATTAAGGTTACCTCGATTATCTTCTCTTAAACTAAAGTGTAGCTTATTTTTATTAGATAAACTCTGAATCACTATACCGTTTGCGCCTAATGAAGCTGCCTCTTCTTTAAGCCTAGCTAAAGCCTTATCGGTTTTTCTTTGATCCGTTATTTCAAGTGACATATCTTTAAATGCAAAGTCACTACTCGCCTCGATCATTGCTATTTTTTCATACTCATCAGGAAAATCAGAATAAACTTTTACTAGGTTAGCATTTATGGGATTTTTCTTTTCACCAATAACTATATGTGAGACTGGATAACAGCCCTGGAAGAGAATTAATACTATTGCATATAAAAGAATTAGTTTTTTCATAAATCTACTCAATATTTGACTCATGCTATTTGATTAAATTTAAATAACCGCCACAACAATGAATACAAAAAATTCTAAATACATGTAGCTTGTAATAGACTAACTTTTTCTTTTTTCATTCTCAATTCTATTAATGATGTACTCAATCATACGATCTTCGCCTTTATTTGGGTTATAAGCTGATCGAAGATTATGGCCGAAAATTTTGGCAGTTAACTGCCAAAATCCTGCACTAAATATATTTCTGAAATCCTTTATTACCTCAAAAGATGTTTTGCTAGTCTGCCTATCAACTAGCCTAATTAAAATTCTTCCCTGACTCTTTCTTAATTTTTTAATAGAATATCCGTACTCAGATATTAATTCATCTTCGATTTTAGAAAATATATCCCTTTTCTTTTTGTACTTAATCAACACAGGGTATTGTTCCAAACTGTCTATAATAGTAGAATAGTCAATTAACATATCTGAAATTTTTAATGCATACGGATATACTTTTCTTACATTTTTTTCTAATCTGGTATACCTTTTTTTTGATTTCTTGTTTTTACCAAAAATGGTCACTAATTCCATTGGGATCGATTCTTTTTCTAGATAGATCATTTTTGATATTCTTTTATATGGTAGGGTAATAGTTTTATAACCGATCATTGAAAAAGTAATTTGGTCGTTTTGTTTGAATGTGTCTAGACTGCAAGAACCATAATGATCTGATATGATTCCCACACTATCAGCATATACATTAACATTTTGAATCGGAGTATTGGTTTGAGCATCGACTATGGTTATAGTTTGCGCACCAATAAGGGAAAAAGTGATAAAAAAAATAAAGCCAAACATATGCTACAAAATCTACCAATCGTACTATAAACAAAAAACCCCACGAATGTGGGGCTTGATGTATTACAAATACTTGCTATCTAACTAAGAAATTCTAGGATAATTAAATTCCAAATTCATCCTTAATTAACTCAGCCCAAATAATTAACCGCTCCTCAGTTAATTCTTCTTCATTGTCATTATCTAAGCCAAGTCCTAAAAAATCGTCGCCATCTTGCGCTAGGGAAATATCGAACTCATATCCTTCAGTTGGCCAACGACCTATTAATGTACC
>CAJWMM010000120.1 GCA_913043035.1 uncultured Gammaproteobacteria bacterium
CACTAATCAATTCTAAAAGAACACGATTCAGGCTTTTTAAATATTTGATGCCGACTCATTGCTATCATGCGATATATGGTATCCCTAAGTGGAAGAGGTATGAGCCATAGAATTGGATACCATAACTTCCAGTACCACTTTAGGTATAGTAGGCATCTTATTGCTGCAGATGATCTTATATAAACTTTATTTGCTCTTACTAGGTAGACAGTATCAGCCTTTTGTTGCCTATCTGTAAAATTTGAAATGATGTCTTGTACTTCTGCTGATTGGATAGGCCTGTATGAGATATCACTATCAATTGCTAATCTATCATCCATAAAAAAGGCGAGACCATGGCATAGGCCACAATCTCCATCAAGGAATAAGACATCTCGTTTAGTATTTAACATTTATAAAGTTTTAAATGTAAACAAAATATAATTAAACCATTAACCCTGCAGTATTATTAACGCTGCTACAATTATACCTGCTGCATTTGCAACCATATCTTTAAGACTAAAATGCCCTTTCTCACCTCTATTATCATTTAGCTCTTTCAATAATCCAGCACTGAAACTTAGTCCAGATGATAAAGGAAGGGAGTTTATCTCACTGTTATTGAATTTATTAACCAGAACATACTGGCAACCCAATGAGATCAAACAACTATATGAAAAATGCTGAACCTTATCAATCGCAAGCCAGTTATCAGCACGACTGGTTTCATTATTCGGACTTTTCTTACCCGATGCAATAACTAATGCTCTACTTTCAGAACTATCTTGGTCAGCGCAATAAACAAGATCAACATTTATTAATAAAAATAAAAAGATCAGTGATAAATACTTTGACATAATGAAATCTATCTATCATCTATTAAACAAAAAACCCCACAAATGCGGGGTTTTACAAAATTAATCATATTTAGATTTTAAAGCCTAGTCAGTTCGAGTTTCTTATGCTCAACAAGTAAAACCTTCACCGTTTTTTCACCTATGTTCTTCATTTGATGTTTCACAAGATTTCCACCGTGATTAGCAAACCCATCCGGAATCTCCATTTCACTCACAGTTCCATCTGCAAGTGTATTTTGCACTTTGCCACCGCTTACAGCATAGTAAGTTGTCACACCGTGTTCATGCATGTTATCGCCTTCCCCAGGTGGAAAAGTAACCATCATTACCTTGACATCTTCATTATCTAGCAATATCTCATAGCGATCAGGAGAAACCTCTTCTGGTAAAATAAGTTCTTCCTCAGAATAATTAGTTGACTGTGTTGTCTTACGCTCCACAAGAATGATCTTCATGGCATTCTCACCAATATTCTTCATCTGATGCCTTACACCTTTAAGTTGATGACCTGTGAATCCATCAGGGATTTCCCTTTCACCAACAGTGCCATCAGGTAACGTACCTTGAACCTTGCCACCTTTCAGTACGTGGATCGTCATTGGATAGTGATCATGCATGTTATCACTTTGACCTGGTGCGAATGTCACCTCTAAGACCTTTACATCTTCATTATCAAAAAGTACTTTGTAGACATCTGGAGATACTTCTTCAGGATGTAGAATATTTTTTCCTGTATGACTAGTGGAGCGATTTATTGCACCTGAACCAGAACATGAAATAAAAAATAATACTAAAAATGAGAAAAATAATCTTATCATTTTGATTCCTTTTAAAATTAACTGCTATAACACAAAAACAAAGATACTTGTTCCTGTTAGGATAGAAAAGAGAAATCGCACCTAGGACTAATTACCCCTATCCTCAAAAGACTCTGTTTTCTTAATACCTATCCTTCTGAAAATTAAAAATACGATCATCGCAAATATTATTCCGTAAAAAATTAGCATAAACATAGATGACTACTTAAGCCTTACAGCCGTACCATAGGCTAATATTTCAGATGCTCCTTGCATTATTAATGAAGTTGAGAACCTAAGATTTATTACAGCATCAGCATCTAAACTTACTGCATCCTCTATCATCCTCTGCAATGCCTGCTCCCTTGCATCAGCCTGCAACTTCGTATATTCCTCAATTTCACCCCCAACAACGTTCTTAAGAGCTGCAAAAATATCTCTTCCTATGTTTCGTGCTCTTACAGTACTACCTCTTGCTATCCCTAAAGCTTCTACGGTTTCTTTCCCGGGTATACTTCCTGAAGTTGTTACGATCATCAGTTTTGCCTCAATTGTTGATTAGTATTGAACCCTGATAACTTAAAACAAATAAGATAACCTAATTACTAATAGAAATGATAAAAAATTGGACTACAAAACACTTGCAAGTATGATGAGCGATATCCCTAACATGGCAACAGATGGTATGTACATTCTGAAATCACTCTTCATTCTTACATGGGTGAGGACCGCTCCGATCATAAGAATTGTAATTCCCAAGGAGCCCATTCGAGTATACTCAACATTTGGAAATTGTAATAGCGCCACAAAAGATATTTTAAGTATTCCTACTATGTCTCGTAGCCAGGTTGGAAGACCATACTGTACAAACTCTTTTTTTATATTATCATACCTGACAACCCAGACAAAGAATATTGCTACTCCAGTAACAATTTTAAGGCCGCCAACTATACTTTCTATTGATACAAACATAAAATCTCCATGAGTCGTTATAAAATATTAATAATTAAAATTATCAAATACAATCCCTAATGAGCGTTATGCCCGTTATTTATACTTTTTCTATGCATTAATAAAATTTTCTGTGAAGTAAATGATCAGCAGTACCAGTCTTAAGGTCCAAAGTGCAGTTCTGAGCCAATTTATTTTAACTAATTTTCTAACAGTTTCTTCTTCATAGCCACTGACAAGTTTTTGATGAAGCGATGAAAAGAAAAAGGCAGTTAACATCCATATTGATAATAACAGAACCATCGATATTAACAATATGGGGTTGAGTTCATCGTATATCAATATAAACCCAGACATACTCTCTAATAACATAACAGGGATAACAATATATGAGATCCCTTCCATGTGAAATTTTTGAAAGGATATATATCTACTGTTTCCAATATAGTGAAACGAAGGATAATGGACCACCTGGATCACCCAAATAATCCCCACCATTAGAGATGTCGAGATCAAATGAATCAATAATA
>CAJWMM010000121.1 GCA_913043035.1 uncultured Gammaproteobacteria bacterium
TCTATTGCTATGCCTAAATCAATTTTGAGTATTTCAGATTTGTCCTTAGATGATTTAGCTTTCTGGCTATTAAAGAAATCAATAAAATCACTTATTTGTTTAGGGTTCGTTGCACCACAATTGAGGTTGATATTTTTCCCATCTGGCTCACTGTTTATAGGTATGATATTAAGATTCTGATTATCAAAAATACAATTAATAATCTTAGAGAAAGCTCCATTAGCACAGTCAACTAGTATATTAAGTCTCTGATTAAGAGGTAAGAAGTTGGATAACTTTGAAGAAAAATAATCACGAATAAAACTAACATAGATATCACTAAACTCATTATCAATATTATTATGTTTTTTTACTGATTTGATATCAAATGATTCTGAGTAAACGGTGTCTTCTATCTGGTGCTGAATAGTGTCATTTATTTTATTTCCACAATGGTCAAAAAATTTCAATCCGTTATCATGATATTGATTATGAGATGCAGTAATTTGTATTGCACAGGTATCTTTTTTTTTCATTTGATACATAATTGCGCTTAAAGCTGGTGTAGGTAATAGACCCAAGAGCGTATAGGAAGATCCTTGACATGATATTCCACTAACTAAATCATTCTCTATACTATCACAAGACTCTCTCCCATCGTGACTGATATAAACATGACCAGATTTATTATTGAACATTGATTTAGCAAATGCATATCCTATTAATTTTATAAGACCTGTAGTTAGTGGCTCTATTCCAAATTTAGATCTTATTCCATCTGTACCAAATAATTTCGATGTCATATTAAATGCTCCAGTGTTTTTATCATCACTGATGTCTCTGAAATGTCATGAACACGAATTATTTTTGCTCTGTTCATGACTGAGATTGTCTCTGCAGCTAGACTCCCATGTAACCTATCAGGTGGCTCTTTATTAGTGACAGCACCAATCATGCTTTTTCTAGATATCCCAACGAGTATATTATCAGTTAAATCCGAGAACTTTTTTAAATTATTTAAAATTGTGTAATTATGTTTTACAGTTTTCCCAAAACCAAATCCAGGATCAATTATAATTTTATTTTTATCTATACCTTGATTAATACATCTTTGAAACCTCTCGGCTAAATAGTTATAAATCTCTCCTATCACATTTTTATATGAGGGCTCTTCTTGCATTATCTCAGGCTTTTTTTGCATATGCATCAAGCTAATATGAAGATCATTATCTTTTGCTAATTTGATCATGGAATTATCAGAGCCGGCGCTTATATCATTGATAATCTGTATTTCATATTGTATTAATTCTTGAATCACATCAGCTTTAGTAGTATCGATCGAGAGTGGGATCTTAGAAATTTTTCTTATCTCAGATACAATAGGAATTAGCCTGGATAACTCCTCATCCAATGAGACAGATAGAGATCCTGGTCGAGTTGACTCTGCGCCAACATCAATAATATCAACTCCTTGGTCTAACATTTCTCTCACTCTTGCTAAAGTGCTTTCAGTGTTAGTATACCTCCCACCATCATAAAAAGAATCTGGAGTAACATTTAAAATACCCATTATTGATATTTTTTTTCTTAAATTATAAGACATGATTTATAAGTTTATTATATTGTCTCACCTTATCGATAAACAAGTGTTGATAATTAGCTAACTCTTCATTCTTAATAACGAATTCCTGAAATTCTAGTAATGGTGGTGGTGTACAGATTAAGATTACACCTTGAGTTATGTTAGTCTTATGAATATAGTTGTGTGCGAGACTATATGCTGCCACTTGATAAAAATAGTCAGTAATCCACTCTTTTCTTTTTGTTTTATTAGATTGTTTGAAATCTAATATACTCTCCATTCCATCATATACTCCTATTGCATCTGCAGTACCAGCATATTTTTTTGGATAAAATAAATTAACTTCAGAGCCCCAAACTTCACTTAATTTTATTTTTAAAGACTCATTTATAATTTTTTGAGACATAATATATGAGTCATCAGAGCCTAAGTCCATTTTAGTTTGACCAATTAAATACTCTTCAAGATGTTTATGCATTTTCGTACCCCTTGTAGAGGATTTTTTCATTATTTCATCAGCTGCAGTGTCACCTATCTTTCTTCGCCATAACCGAAGCGACTCTTTTTTTTCTTCAGACTCTGTTGCTCTTAAAATTGTAGTCACGGAGGGAAGTTTTTCGCCATTTATATCATAAATTCTAGAACCAGAAACCATGGATGATTGACTTTTTTGATAATTAAATCTTGTGTTAAGCTTCATTTAATAATTGTAAAGCTTAACAGATGTAATTGAAACGACTAGAATGCGTCTATTCGTATTATGACGCTGGCGTTGATACAGGGCTAGACTTTGATGACTGTTTTACACCGCCATCTGATTTAGGTGTATCGTCATCTGACCAACTTTCAGGTGGTGAAGGCTCTTTTCCTTCCATTATTTCATCGATTTGCCCACTATCAATTGTTTCCCACTTCATAAGTGCATCTGCCATTACGTGCATTTTATCCATGTTATCTGTGATAAGTTTTTTAGCGCGAGTGTACTGTACATCTATTATTTTTCTTATTTCAGAGTCTATTGTATGAGCTGTTTCATCAGATACTGTCTTTTGTTTTGAGACAGATTTACCAAGGAAAACTTCTCCTTCCTCTTCAGCATATGCAAGAGGACCCATTTTGTTTGATAAACCCCATTTAGTAACCATGTTTCTTGCTAATGCAGTCGCTCGCTCTATGTCATTCGACGCACCAGTAGTCACAGCATCTTTACCAAAAATCTCCTCCTCTGCTACGCGACCACCAAATAAAGCGGCTATCATACTATTGATCCTTTGTCTGCTGTTGCTGTAACGATCTTCCTCTGGAAGGAACATTGTTACACCTAATGCTCTGCCTCTAGGGATAATACTTACTTTGTACACGGGATCATGATCAGGAACTAGCCTACCAACAATCGCATGACCTGCTTCATGATAAGCAGTAAGTTTACGCTCATCATCATTCATAACCATGGATTTTCTCTCGCCACCCATGAGGATCTTATCCTTAGCTTTTTCAAAATCTTCCATATCGACAATTTTTTTACT
>CAJWMM010000122.1 GCA_913043035.1 uncultured Gammaproteobacteria bacterium
AATACCCTCCCTTTAAGATAATTGTTATATAAGGAAAAGGATGATTATGAAGTCCTACACCATGATCATCATTAAGAATGTGATGAATTAAAATATTAAAAGGAAACCAACGAGGCCTTTTTCGAAAAAGTATATAATATCGAGCAGTCCATGGTTTTGCTAAAAAATATTCAGGATGGGAAGGGCCTCTATCCATTACAATTTTTTTTCTTCCTAATTTATCTAGTATCTTAAGTAAAAGCATGTTACCTGAAATAATAATATAGATGCGTCCGTAGCTCAACTGGATAGAGCATCAGACTTCGGATCTGAGGGTTGAGGGTTCGAATCCTTCCGGGCGCACCAGACAAAGAGAATAATATGAAAGTGATTAAGCCATTTGGCCCATCAATAGGAAAAACTAAGCTAAAGAGTCTAGTAATTAGTAAGCTAAATAATTTTTCGGATGAAGTAACTCAGAATAAAACTTTGACTAAAAAATATGATTACGATCATCGTTTAATTGGAAGTATGAAGCAACAGTTTAGAATCCCAAAAAAGATACTGAAATCTGGTCTAGAGAGTGCAATAAATAAGTCAATCAAAGATTATTATAAAAAAACCCTTGGTATAAAAGTAAAAAAAATAAGATTAGAAAAAGCTTGGATTGTTAGCCAATATGCTGGAGATTTTAATCCACCACATTTACATCGAGGAAATATAAGTGGAGTAGGTTATCTAAAGATCCCTAGTTCTATTCGAAATAATAAGGAAAAAGATCTAGCTGGTTTGATTTCTTTTTTTGATGGACGAGTCTCTTTACCTAGAAACAGCCCTCCATTAGTTAAGCATCGTCAAACTTTTAAACCTCGTGTCGGTGATTTCTATATCTTTCCTGCATTCTTAATGCATGATGTTCATCCATTTAGAGGAGAAGGAGAAAGAAGATGTTTCTCCTTCAATGCCTTTGTAGATGCCTAGTTAATATTATAAGTGTTTGAATTCTTCAGAATATTTGAAGCTTGATTAATCATATTATCAACAATCGTTTTTGAAGGAAGTATATCGTTTATTCCTCCTATGCCCTGACCACTAGGCATGCAATCTTCCTTTACATCAATTCCTTTAATCTTTCCTCCGATAGTTCCAAAGACATTATCTTGCATTGTTTGCATAAACTGTAAGGGAAATTTTTTAATTTGATCAGGATTATCTTCAAATCTTTGAATTCGATCATTTTGAATACATCGACAAGGTTTACCAGTATATGATCTAGTAACTATGGTATCTTCAATGCCAGATTGCAGCATATAATCTTTTGCGTCTTGATGAGCATGAGCTTCCTCAGACATTATAAATCTAGTTCCAACCCAAACTCCAACTGCACCAAATGCAAGAGCTGCAGCAAGTCCTCTTCCATCTATAATTGATCCAGCTGCAACCACTGGAATCTTGACAGCATCAACAACTTGCGGAATTAATGCCATTGCACCTATTCTTCCAGTATGACCACCACCTTCTGTCCCTTGAGCAACTACGATATCACAGCCAGCTTGCTCTGCTTTAATGGCATGGTTAACTGTTCCGCACATACTTATGACCAACAGACCTGCTTTATGAAGCTTATCAATAATAGGAAAAGGTACACCTAGACCTGCTATAAATGAGGATGCGCCACTCTCTATTATTACGTCAACCCCTTTTTCTAGTTGATCAGGAACTGGAGACAAAAGATCAATCCCAAAAGGTTTGTCAGTTAATTCTCTAACTTTTTTTGCTTCACTTTCTATTTCTTTTATTGACATATTAGCTGCACCTAAAGTTCCATAACCGCCAGCATTAGAAACTGCAGCACATACGTCACTGTAGGCCACTCCAGCCATACCAGCTAACATTATTGGATGTTCAATTTTTAATATATCATTTAATTTTGTGTGAATAGCCATGAGATTTGATTACCTTCCTTATTATTTTCTTATTTATTTGACCTGACCTAATAATCTTAACTTCTTTACGTGATGTTTCAAGAAGTGTTGATTCTTTAAAACTCATTTTCTCACTAGATGAGATTGCTATATCAATATTTTTATTTTCAAGAATGTTTAGATTATCAATTTTTCTAGTATTTCTTTCCTTATGAAGATTCGCACTTGTAGTAGCTAGTGGTTTTTTTATCTTATTTAGTAGAGCTAGGACTGTATTATTTTTGGGAATTCTTATACCAATTTTTGATAGTCTTTTATCACCATTGTAAATTTTACTTTTCTTTTTTTTTAATATTAATGTAAGTGGTCCTGGCCAAAGTTTTTTAGCAAGAGCCATATCCAAAGGAGAAAATTTGGCAATTTTTGCTGCATCTTTAATTGATTTAACGAATATTATTAACGGTAGAGATTTAGGTCTTTTTTTAATTTTAAAGATTTTTTCAACAGCTTTTTCATCTTCAGCTAATGCAGCTATTCCGTAAACCGTATCTGTAGGAAGAATAATTGTTAAACCATTCAGTAGACTTCTTGATGCTAATTGAATAGAATTTTTTGAATATTTTTTAATTTTAAACTTCATATCTTATGATTCAAACAAATATATATTATGATGAATGTTTTAAAGATCATGTGTCCACACTTGATTATCCAGAATGCTCAGATAGAGTTAAAAATATCATTGATCTAATAAATAAAGAAGACTTAAACAATATTTCAATAGTGAAGCCTAATGAAGTAAAAAAATCATTAATATATAGTGCTCACTCAAAAGATTTTGTCGATGAAACTCTTAAACGATTTCCCTCGAATAATGAAATTGTTTTCTTGGACCAAGAAACTCCTGTTTCAAGCGGATCCCTAGAAGCTACAATGAGGGCAGCTGGAGCAGGGATTGATGCTGCGGATGCTATAATGAAAAAGGAAGCTAGTAATGCTTTTTGTATCGTTAGACCTCCGGGACATCATGCATGCTTTGATCGTTCAATGGGATTTTGTGTTTTTAATAATGTAGCAATTGCTGCACACTATTTAATTAAGAGCTACAATTTTAAGAATATAGCGATTGTTGATTTTGATGTTCATCATGGAAATGGAACTCAAGATATCTTTTATGAGAATTC
>CAJWMM010000123.1 GCA_913043035.1 uncultured Gammaproteobacteria bacterium
TTATTGAGAATCAAGGAGATATTGATGTGATTACTATCGCTGTTAAGAATAATATCGTGTGTATCGATGTTTTTTTAACCAGAGATGGTGTTAATCTTGGTTCTAAGCAATACCATTTTAATAAAACAGATACCAACGATAGCGAATATTTGCTTACATCATTTATCAAACAATATTATTTATCAAATAATCCTCCAGACAAAATTATTACACATGAGAAGGTCGTTGATTATACTTTAATAGAGAAAATTCTTAAAAAGAAATATAAAAAAAACATAAAGTTAATATATGCCATACGTAATCCATATAAAAAATGGATTAAGATATGCCAGCAAAATACTAATGAGCGTTTAACCTATATGTTAATAAAAAATGATAGTACAAAATTTTTTGAATCTATGTCTAATGATTTAAATAAAAAAATTACTAATTCAATTTGTTTTGACGTCAGTCATTTAAGTGGTAACAACACACATGGTTCTGCTGTATGGTTTGACCAACTTGGCCCAAAAAAGAACATGTATAGGCGTTATAATCTGAATCAATCTAATAAATCGGATGACTATGGTGCAATGAGAGATATGATATCACGCCGTCTTAAAAAACTCCATGATCTCAATTCTATACCAGATCTAGTAGTTGTAGACGGCGGCAAAGGGCAGATTAATGTTGTTAAAGATGTAGCAAGAAATCTAGGTTTATCAAACCTTCTAATAATTGGTGTTGTAAAAGGGAAACATAGAAAATCTGATAATGATAGGATTATTTCTTCACAGCTAAATGATATAACTCATGTTTTATCACGTGAATCGATAGTAAACATTCAAAAGATGCGTGATGAGGCGCACAGATTTGCAATTACCGGTCAGCGAAACAAACAGCTTAAGAAAAAGTACAATTCTAAATTAGACGGAATCACGGGTATTGGATTACAGAGAAAAACTCAGATTCTCAAATATTTTGGTGGGATCCAGGGTGTACTAAAAGCATCGGTAGAAGAACTGTCTCGTGTACCTAAGATAAACGAAAATCTTGCTGAAAAGATATATAAACACTTGCAAAATCAATGAACAATATACCTAATATCCTAACACTGTTAAGAATCATTTTTATTCCTTTAATTATATATTTATTTTTTTTTGGAGGTGAATATAGCCGTCTTCTTGCTGCTCTTGTTTTTCTATTTGCATCTGTTACAGACTATTTTGATGGTTACTTCGCTAGATTAATGAAGCAACAGACAAATTTTGGTGAATTTCTTGATCCTATAGCTGATAAGATGTTAGTAATAACTATGCTTGTACTCTTAGTATCAGAGAATAATAGTTTATTATTTGTTCTCCCAGTCATTATAATTATTTCAAGAGAGTTTTTAGTTATTGCAATACGCCAAAGACTTGCAGAAATTAATAGTAATCACAAGCTCAAAGTATTGTTTATATCTAAAATTAAGACAGGATTTCAACTTACATCTCTTTTTTTTCTTTTGTACAAAGATAGTATATTAGGTTTTAATTCTTATCTTTTTGGAGTATATTTACTACAGATAGCATCTGTCTTAACGATAATCTCATTTATCTATTATATACGTATGTCTTGGAGAGCTATCATTAAATGAATTATTGCGGGAATAGCTCAGTTGGTAGAGCGCAACCTTGCCAAGGTTGAGGTCGCGAGTTCGAGCCTCGTTTCCCGCTCAGTATTATGCAAAATAAATCAATTATTTTAATGTCAAACAATTATTGGACTCTTTTCAGGTTTAGGTATCAAATAATAAAATACCTGATAAAAAAAGATTTTAAGGTACATCTCATAGCAGAAATGGACGGCTATCAAGATAATTTTAGCTCGGATAATAATATTATTTGTCATGATGTCAACTTTTCTGGCAGGTCAACCAATCCGGTAAATGAGTTGAGAACATTTTTTCGTATAAAAAAACTACTAAAAGATATCAAGCCACTATATCTTTTTAGTTATACTATTAAGCCTAATATATACAGTGGCTATCTATGTAATAAATTCAGCATTAATCATATCCCCATGATAACTGGTTTTGGATATTTTTTTAATGCGTTGAAGAAACCATTAAGAACAATTATTCATATTATTCTTAAGAAATCATTTTTACATTCAAAAGAAGTATGGTTTACCAATATGTCAGATAAACATTATTACATTGATAATAATATTATAGATAAGTCAAAGAAAACGTCATTGATAATGGGCGCTGGCATAGATTTTGATAATATTAATATTATAAAATCCGATGTAAATACTGAAAAAACCTTTATTATGATAGGAAGATTATTAAACGAAAAAGGTACATCTGAATTTATCCAAGCTGCAAAATATTTTTTTAAATTTAATAAATATAAATTTATTCTTGTTGGAGATCATGAAAATAATAAACACTACATTAAAAAATATATTGTTGACCATGCAGTGAGAGATAACGTACTAGAATACTCAGAATTTACAGATAATATTGAAAAATACTATAATCAAGCATCATGTCTTGTCTTGCCTTCCTATAGAGAGGGTTTGTCTACAATCCTATTGGAAGCAGCGGCGAGAAAGATACCAATAATTACGACAGATGTACCAGGCTGTAGAGACGTTGTTATAGATGAAAGTTATGGATTCCTTTGTGAGCCAAAATCCCCACAATCATTAGTAGATGCTATGGGGCGCTTTATAAAAGCATCAGATAATGATTTAAATGCAAGAAAGGAAAAAGTCTTTAAATATGTTAAAGATAATTGTTCAGTAAACGACATTATCGAAAAATATGATAAAATATTAAATCTTTTGTAGCTATCTCTATAGCAACAATGCTAGGTGTGCTAGTATACTAACGCATTATTGGGCTAAGTGGCAGAGTGGTAATGCAGCGGCCTGCAAAGCCGTCAACGCCGGTTCGATTCCGACCTTAGCCTCATGAATTTAGAGTATAAAAGAATTTCTCATTATGATACTCTCAATATTAATTAATATTGTCTGTACTGAGACAGCCCGGGTGGCGGAATTGGTAGACGCAAGGGACTTAAAATCCCTCGAGAGCAATC
>CAJWMM010000124.1 GCA_913043035.1 uncultured Gammaproteobacteria bacterium
TCTCAGTATCAATGGAAATTGCTAATGCCGGGCACACTGCCTCGCAAAGTTTACATCCAATACATCTTTCTTCTCCATTAGGATATTTACGCAATGCATGTAATCCTCTGAATCGGGCAGATTGAGGAGTTTTTTCCTCAGGGTACTGAATAGTAATTGGTTTTTTAAAAAGTTTTTTTCCTGTTATTGATAACCCTTTTACAATTTCAGTAAGGAATAAGCTTTTTATAATTTTTTTCGTTTTATCTATCATTTAATAAACCAAGGTTCAACACTGTAATATATCATAATACCCTCTAGAAATATCCAAATTAATGTGATGGGTAAAAATATTTTCCACCCTAATCTCATTATCTGGTCATAACGATATCTTGGTAACGTTGCTCTTAACCATAAGAATAAAAATATGAACGCTAATGTCTTAATTGCTAACCAGACAAATCCTGGAACCCATGTAAAGAATCCCTCTAAAAACGATGATTCAAATGGTGACAACCAACCTCCAAAAAACATTATGCTCACTAATATGCTAATTAATATTAAATTCATGTATTCTGCTAAAAAAAACATTGCGAAAGCCATTCCTGAATATTCGACATGAAATCCTGCTACTATCTCAGATTCGCCCTCAGAGACATCAAAGGGGGCTCTATTTGTTTCAGCTATTCCTGAAATAAGATAAATTATAAACAATGGAAATAATGGCAGCCAAAACCAATTAAATATTCCACCTTTTTGAGAGTGAATTATTTCTTGCAAGTTCAAACTACCTGCGACCATCAAGACCCCCACAAGAGCAAAACCCATAGCGATTTCATATGCGATTATCTGTGCTGCAGAGCGCATTGATCCAAGAAATGCATACTTAGAGTTAGACGCCCAACCTGCTAATATTACTCCATAAACACTCAGAGATGTGAGAGCAAGTATAAATAACAAACCAGCATTAATATCTGCAATGACAAAATATTCTGAAAAGGGAATCACTGACCAAACTAACAATGATGGCACAAGCATTATGATTGGTGCTGTAAGGAATAAACCTCTATTAGCATTAGTTGGTATAATGATTTCTTTAGATGCTAGTTTAATAACATCTGCTATTGGTTGTAAAAGACCCGAGGGACCTACTCTTGTTGGACCCATTCGTGATTGCATAAAGCCAATTATTTTTCGCTCAGAATACGTGGTGTAAGCGACAATAAGGAACAAGGGTATAACAACAATAAGTATTTCAAATAATGTATTTAAAATTATGTATACGTAATTCATTTTTTGAGAGAAACAAAGGTAGATTTAGATTCAGTGAATTTATTATCAAAAGAAGAACTATAAACAATAGTCTTATTAGGTAGATCATCTTTGACTTTGAAATCACTTATTTTAAAGACTTTTTCATTCTCTTCAATGCTTAGAGTTTTTTTGTTTGGATTATCCTTGACTAAATCTTTTGAGACATAAATTTGTCTATTGATAGCCTGATTGGTCTGATTAAGTGATTTTGCTCGACGCACGATTTGGTCAGTAGAATAAATATGTCTTAATGTATTTTTATGAATCATAGATTTATCATTTTTAGGATAAGCCTTAGTATCAATTTTTTTATTTTTAGTAAAGTCCACATTTGAGAGTAACGACACAAGATCATTTCTAATTGACACTATAGAATGATCGTCTAAGCCATTTAATTTAGATAATTCATTCAAAGCATGCCATCCTTCAAAAGTACTCTTATCAGCTTGGACAACTTTACTAAATGTTTGAAATTTGCCCTCAATATTTATGTAACTTCCATCTGTCTCAACATAGGTGGATATAGGAACAACAAAATCTGCGTATTTCTCAATAATTGGTGTAATGAAAGACGTAAAAAAGACGTTGCAACTTGATTTTTGTAATGCATTAATAAGAGCAGAACTATTATAAAAATCATTATCGGGATCAAGATTAAAAAATATCATAGAGGACAGATTACCCTCTAGCATTTCAGAAGTGTTATATCCTGGAGTTTTGATTTCCTTTCCACCAGGTAACCTGTGTGGCACATTACCTAGAATCCATCCTGATGTAGAATTACAGAAATCTGTTAAATAACCGACTGCTGCGTTTATGTTAGATGCAAAAGCCTCAATTGCTTGTAAGAATAAAGATTGATTATAAAAATATGTGATATTTGGCCCTATGATCACTAGATTTTTCTTACCTCTGCAACTCTCAAGTGAATGATCTTGAAAAACACTAAGTAAGTCGCTGTTGTTCATAACAAAGTTTTTCTTGACATCGAAGTCCTCTGGCATATTTATGAAGTGGTATGAATAAATATTGGTATCCTTTTTAACAGCATCATTGAATCTTACTGTTAAAATAGGAAATTCAGTTTTTATATTAGTACCGATTAGTATGATGTTATCGAATTCATGAAGATTACTTAAATTTGTACCGAGAGACGGCATGACAGGATAAGTATCTTGATATGCAAAATCCTGCTCGTTTGTTCGATGATCAATATTATTTACTCCCAAAGCTCTCGATAATCTCTGAAATAAATACATCTCCTCTGAAGTTGACTGAGGTGATATAAAACATCCAACACTCTCTGGTGAATATTTTTTCAGGTTTTCATTAATTTTCTGATTTAAAGATTTAAGAATGCTTTGTGCCTCTATTTCTTTAAGTTGACCATTTGATCTATGTTGAGGGTTTCGGCATCTGTCCTCCGAGTAAATTCCTTGATATCCAAACCTATCTCTATCTGATATCCATGTTTGATTGATTTCGTTATTCTCTTTGGGTACAGCTCTAACAATTTCATTACTGTAGACATGATAGAATATATTTGAACCAATACAATCATGGGGAGAAATTACTGAATGTTGTTTTAAATCCCATGTCCTTGCTCTGTAGCTATACAGCTTATTGTTTAGAGCTCCAACAGGACACAAGTCAATCATATTACCTGACAATTCCGAAGAAACTCCATCCTCTATAAATGTCCTTATCTCTGTAAACTCACCTCTATTAATTAACCCAAGCTCTTTATTACC
>CAJWMM010000125.1 GCA_913043035.1 uncultured Gammaproteobacteria bacterium
ATCTTTTCAATCTCAAAAATATATTCCCAATCAGTAATTGGTACATTGTAAAGTGAATCTTTTTCGGGATCTAATTGGAACGATCTTGTTTGCCAGTCATAGTAAATTGCGTGAGCGCTAGGTTTTATATTAATATGGGTTGGTTTTGCAATGATCTGTTCTGGAAGGTCAAGGGTATAGCTCCATGAATAATCATCGAGTGGTGGTATGCTCATATCTATATATTGCTTGACTGCGAGTTCATTAATATTTCCAGGCAAAGTATTATGGTCTATCATGTAAAGGTCTATACCGCTTGCAATGGACTCTATAGAAAGTTTTGGAATGGACTCTCTTTTTTCTAGACGTGCTATTTTTTCTTTTGTTACCCAATTTTCAGAATGAATGCTTGACCGTACTGTCAATTCTTGTAGTGATAAATTTGGACCTGAGAATTTGATCGAGGCAGTTTTCTTTTTGTCATTGCCAATATAATTAAGATCTAGATCTGAGAACCTGAAATTTATTTCTCGAATATCAGCGGAGTGTATATCCAGTTTTCTATTCAGTGGCTTCCAATCAAAATGCAGGTCTTTGGCATACAGTCCTGTCTCAAAGATCGTTGCATTATATTTTTCATCTGATTGTGCAAAAAGAGGTGCTATCATTAAAACAATAAATATTTTTAATATGGTCGTTCTATAATCTGATTTATTTATAAACATATTTAGCGGATTGATATTGTGTTATTGAATTAAAAAATTAGTATTTTTACACCGTTTAGCGGGGAACATTTTTCTATTTTCTTTGTTTGTTATAAAACTGATGTCTAACTCAAAACTTGTTTATTCGACCGATACAACACTATCAAATTTAGAAGAAAGTGTTACAACAAAAAGCGTAAGAGCTTCGCAACAAAAAGTACGTCTTCATCTTGACAGAAAAGGCGGAGGTAAGATCGTGACAGTAGTTAAAGGCATGAAGGAACCAAAAGAAAAAATTATGGAAATAACAAAAGAATTAAAAAAGAAGTGTGGTACCGGAGGTTCATTTAAGAATGGTGAGATATTGATTCAGGGTAATCAACGTCCTATCATTCAAAAATTATTGTTAAAAAAAGGATATGACGTAAAATTAAGCGGTGGATAATTTAAAAATGAGATCGATCATAAAACATTTTACAATTTTATTAGTAATTACAATGAGTTCATGGACATGTTCAGAAGCTTCAGGGCATGGTGACTTTACAATGGTGCTATCTGGTAGCATGCATGGTCAATTAGATCCATGTGGATGAAAAAAGAATCCACTGGGCGGTCTGTCCAGAAGGTCTGTAAAAATAAAAGAAATAAGAGACAGAGGTATTGATCCGATCATTCTTGATGCAGGAGACCTGATCTTCAGTACCAAAAAAATTGATGCTCAAAATAAAAATGCAGAACTGACTCGTGCTGATGCTATGCTGGAGGGTTTCAACAGGATAGGGGGTGATGCTATAAATGTTGGTCACTATGAGGTCTTGAATGGTCTAAAGTACTTAAAAAATATATCCAACAAAACTGATATACCTTTTATCTCCGCTAATCTAAAGGATGCTTCAACTAGCGAGCTAATTTTTAAACCTTATCTCATAATCGATAGAGGGGAGTTGAAGATCGGTGTCGCTGGTGTTACAAGCCAACTTCCAGATACAAGCAGATCAATATTAGCTGATGACTATATAGAGTCTGCTAATCATTATGCTGAACTTCTTTCAAACCAAGTTGATATAGTTGTCATGCTGGTCAATGCCGATAGGGGATCACAGGGTGCCCTCGTAGATCAAATGCCGAATGTTGATTTTATTGTGACGAGCGGAAGTGTGAATATGTCCAGAGCAAATAGCCCCCAAAAGGAAGATGGACCCTACATGTATTCGTGCGGGAAGCAAGGAAAGTACTTATTATCTCTTGATGTTAACCTTAGAGATATTAAAAAGCCATTTATAGACGTTACTGCACAAGAGAAAAAAATAAGGTCCATCAATAAAAGGTTTGATAAGCTTCAAAAGAAAGACCCTAATAAAACACTTGATGAGATATATGCAGAAAAACAAAATGTATTAAATCTAATAAATCGTTACAGAGAAGACCTGGTTGTATCACAAGAGGCTATAGATGATGCTGTAAATACCATCCAATTTCAGACCATCCCTCTCAATAATAAGGTTGAGGATGATGATGAGTTATTAGCATTTGTTAATGAGTCAGTAAAAATATGTAATGCTTTAGATCGAAAAAAATCTGCAGAATCCGCTAAAGCAAAGAAAAAATCAAAAAAATCTTCAAGATCACATCATGGTCATGATCATTAATACCCTTATATAGATCTTGGACTATCAAAAACAGAGCATAATCCTTATTGCTCTATCTATATTGATCGGGTCTATTTTCAATTTATTAAGTGACGATGGTATTCCCTGGGTAGCAGAACCAATTAAGATTGTAAATAATTCTGAGGATGCACTTGATATCCTTGCTGAACCTTCAATCAGAGAAGTAGAGATCGAAACTGCCAAGGCCCTACATGGATCAGGAATATTATTCGTTGATGCTAGGGCAGAAGAGTATCTGTCAGATGGCTTTATTCCAGGTGCTATCGCTAGTGATGATATTTCAATGCTTTCAGACCAGATAGAGACAATGATCGGTTTTGATACAGGGTTCGTTATCTATTGTAGTGATGATGATTGTGGCTCCAGTGAAGAGCTCGCCTATCAGTTTCAAGATATTGGGTTTAATAATATTCTGGTCTTTAAGGGTGGTTGGAAATCATGGAAAGATGCAGGACTTGAGATAGAATACCATGAATAAGATCAATCCTGTACTTATTTTATTGATCAGAGTCCTTTTAGGGCTTGTATTTATTTATGCTAGCTATGATAAGATCTTAGACCCCGGAAAGTTTGCA
>CAJWMM010000126.1 GCA_913043035.1 uncultured Gammaproteobacteria bacterium
AAGACAATAATTACAATCACAGGCGCTGCAGGTAATATAGCTTATTCGCTTATTTTTCGTCTCTTATCTGGGCAATTATTTCCTAAAAATACCAAAATTCAGCTTAACCTCCTTGATATTCCTGAATCTTCTAAGATACTCCAGGGTGTGAAATATGAAATTGAGGATTGCGCATTCGAATCTCTAGATTCGATCATTACCACAGAAAACATGGAAGTTGCATTTGGTGATTCTGATTATATTCTCCTAGTTGGCGCAAAACCACGCATCAAAGGAATGCAAAGATCTGATCTATTATTAGATAATGCAAACATATTCAAGAAACAAGGGATAGCCATTAATCAATATTGCAGGAATTCAGTTAGGGTAATTGTTGTTGGTAATCCTGCAAACACTAATGCTCTCATTGTTTCACACCATACACCAAAAATACCATCAGAAAATATAACCTCTTTAATGAGATTAGATCAAAATAGAGCTAAAAGTATATTTGCATCTAAAATTAATGTTTCAGTTCCATCAATAAGTAGGCTTATTGTATGGGGTAATCACTCTGCCACACAGTTTCCGGATATCACAAACGTTCAAGTAGACGGTTTAGATAATTTTAGTCACAAATATAATAGTGATTGGGTCAAAGATGATTTTATTCCACGAGTGCAGAATCGAGGAGCTGAGATTATTGATTACAGAGGTAAATCAAGTGCAGCATCTGCTGCTTCTGCTGTTTACGATCACCTAAACTGTATTGTAAATGGATCAGATGATTGGGAGTCAATGGGTGTATTGTCGTCAAATACATATAATATATCCTCAGAAATATTTTATTCATTTCCTTTAAGTATTAATAATAAAAATTATAAAATAATTGAAAATATTGATATTTCAGACCTTTCTCTTAGTTATTTAAAAGCCACTGAAAAGGAATTGATACATGAGAGAGATATAATAAAAGACTTACTATGACTCTTCTATCTTAACCTCTCTATCATCTATAAACATTGGGTTATTAATTGCACTGATTTTAATTATAGATTGAAAGTAAAATTTCTCCAGATTTAGGTAATTACCTGCTAGTAACTCACCAATCACCTCTGCATCTTGATTATATATTTTACTTTTATTTAAATTTGGTGCTGATTCAGATGAGCAAAAAAATAACTTTTTCTTTATTTTTCCTAAGTAGTGAGTTCTAGCAACTATTTCTTGCCCAGTGTAACAACCTTTTTTGTAGTTAATTGCGTTGTGTTTTTCCATATTAAGTACTTGCGGGATAAAAGACTCTTGCGATATCTTATTGAGTCTTGGGAATACATTTTTAAGATCAATAAGTTTACCGATATTTATATCACCAGTAGTATCACCTAAAAGAAAATTAGGGATATCATCCGCAAAAGAAACAACTATGTATGATGGGTAATCTATAATCTTTATATCTAAAATATAAGTATCACTAATATTAGTCAGACTATATTCGCTCTCACTTATGTTCAAATTCTCAGTATTAATTTTATTATCTCCCAAGACGCCATAGCAGGTAGAGCGCTCAAGTCTTATCTCAACTTTTGACATCAATATATACTTTTTAAGGCCTTCAAGTACAGAATTAGCTACATCGGAATTTGTGAGTATGATGTATTGATCAATTCTCCTAAAGATTCGCATTGAAGCGATAACTTTGCCTTGATTAGTCGAGAAGGTAGAATATTGATAGTTGTTGTCACTCAGCTTCTCAATGTCATTACTAAGTTGACCTTGTAGAAATTTTGATGAGTCGGCGCCTGACACACTAATTGTGACAAGATCGTTATCTCTATTTACACCGAAATATTCTGTAATATTCATTTAAACCACTGATATATATACTAAAAAAAAATTTGTATTTTATATTAGATGCAATTAAATTTAATATAGCTATGATTAAATCATACATACTTTGTCTTATAAAGTGGTGTTTATTTAAGAGTAGTATTTGCGTATAATGCGTGTTGGAGAGTTTATATGTCACAAAAAAAGCAAACAACTAAAATCAAGCAAAAGAAAACAGAGAAAATAAAAAAAGTAAGAGAGATAGGTGGCCGAAAGGGTCCAGAACCTACTAGATATGGTGACTGGGAAAAAAATGGCCGCTGTATTGATTTTTGAAGATAATTTTCGAAATGATTAACCCAAATAGACCGACCTCTCCACATTTACAGATTTATAAACCTCAGCTTACATCTATATTATCCATATCCCATAGAATAACTGGGGTAATTTTATCACTAACTTCGATAATGATTCCACTTGCGCTAGTCATCATTTCTTTAGGTCCTGAGTACCATACGTACTTAGTAGAATTTTTCTCAAATTTCTTTGTGAAGCTATTGCTGGTTGGCGCTATATTTACCCTCATTTATCATTTGTGTAACGGGATTAGACATCTTTTTTGGGATTACGGTTATGGGCTCAGTTTAGAAAAAAGTTATATGTCTGGCTATTTAGTTATTTTAATCTCACTAATTACCACACTAAGTTCAGTAATAATTATTTTTAGGAATTAGATTTTGGCTATTTTGCATTGGAAATTTCAAAGAATAACCGCTATAACGTTAGTTCCCGGAATGCTTTATTTACTATATTATCTTTTGTCCATAAATGATCTATCTTATGAACAAATTATTATAGATATTTCATCAATTTATGGGATTTTATTTATTTCAATTTTATCTTCACTGATGTTCTTTCACAGCTCCTTGGGTATAGAGACAATATTACAAGACTATGTTCATGATGTAAGACTTCAGAGTTTATTTATTAGTTTATCTAAGATTACACATGCTGTATTATTAGTTATTACATTAATTTGTCTTTATTTAATTACAGGTTTTTGACATGGAGAGTTA
>CAJWMM010000127.1 GCA_913043035.1 uncultured Gammaproteobacteria bacterium
AACCTGGTTCTCTAAAATGAACTTGTGAGTCGATGACACCAGGTAATATATGAAGACCTTTACAATCTATGACTGAATCTGCACAGCAATCTGTCGAGCAATCAGAGAGGTTACCGATCTCATCAATAAGTCCATCTTTAATTCCAATGTCTACTTTTTCTATGCCTGTTGGAAGTACAGCACTTCCATTTTGGAATATATAGTCATATTGATTATTCTTTTCCATTTATCTATTCTAACAAGTTAAACTCATAAATTCTCAAATTATTAAATTTTCTATTAATTGCTTGAATTTTACTGGAATCTTGTTAAATTTATTTCCATGCAGAAATTATTCGACACTATTGGATTAACCATATCAGGTACTTGTGTCATGCATTGTCTATTTGCCCCAGTAACACTAATCCTACTTCCAGTTTTCGGCTTAACAGTATCACAAGAAGAGGTTTTACATGAGATATTTTTGTATCTCATAGTTCCCTCTGCAATTATTGCTATTACAATGGGTTGTAGAAAACATAAAGATTATAGTGTTGCCGCCCTTGCATCAATTGGGATTATATTACTCGTATATGCAGTTATAACTCATGACACTAATACGGAACAAACAGTTGAGGTTCTCACATTGTTTGGCAGCGCGTTTGTCGTAATCAGCCATCTTAGAAATTTTTCACTTTGCAGACAAAATAACTGCAATCACGACCACAATTAACTATCGTTTTTGAGTAGTTTTAAATTCTCATTAGCTAATACAAAATCTTTATCTATTTTAATAGCTTCTTCAAACATTGAAATAGCATTTTTCGTATCATTTAATCCTTTGTAACTGACACCAAGACTATTGAAAACCTCTTTAGTAGCTATACCCATATCAACTAACTCATTGAGCGATGATATGGCTTCATTGAATTGATCTCGTTTAATATAGTAGTTTGCCATATTTAGTCTTGGATAAACCTGTGTAGGTTCAAGTTCTACGAGTTTTTTGTAATGATATTCAGCTTCTGGATTATTAGTATTACTGAAAAGATTTGCAAGGTTGTTATGTGCTGCTGCAGACTTATCATTCACATCTAATGCTTTATGATATGCCTCCACTGCTTTTTCATGTTGATTTAAATCTGAATAAACTATACCCAAAGAGTAATACGATTGAAACAACTTGTCGTCTAACTTAATTGACTTTTCAAGAGCAACTACAGCCTCTTGATGATTTCCCATAGAATGTAATAATGCACCATAGTTACTGTGAAAGATGGGTTGATCAGGTGCTTGACTTATGGCAATTTCTATATTTTTTTTTGCTTCGTCAAAATTCCCCTCAGCCATATAGATAAGAGCAATGAGGTGTCTAGCGTTTGCATCTTTTGAATCTCGTTTAAGAATTTTTTCGTAAAGCTTCTTTGCTTCATCATACTTTTGGTTTTTTTGAAGATCAATTGCTTCAGCAAATGCTTGTTTGATAAAAAATTCAGACATTATTGAGCCTCTCTTTTATTTGATTAATAACACTCGACCAATCTCCGTTTATTTCTTGTCTAAATAGCTCGAGAGAAGGATACCATGGTGAAGAGGTTCTAAAATTTAGATCCCAAGTGTGTTTGGGAACAGCTGGTAACATTACCCAAGCTTCTTTGTTGAGTGCCCCTGCGATATGAGGAACAATTCCCTCTATAGTTATAATGAAATCACAATCATCAACAGTACTAATTAGGTCATCCAAATCATCAATCATAGTCAAATCAACCACTTCAAATTTTTTGTTTGGAAAAAAATTATCTAGACTATTTTCAGGTAAAACGATTTGTTTATAATTCGATAACTCTTTAGGTGCAGTGGTGACTAATCCAATCTTTTTTATATTTTTACTAAATGGACTTACTTTTTTTTCAATAGTAACATAAGGAAATTTTTGAGAATTAATATTTGGATCCCATTCCAAGATTTTAGCTAGAGATATCATATAACAATAATAATCTATCTCTGGTACTTCTCCATCATAGGGAATCACTTGCGATATCCACTCTTGAGTTTTGAGGAAATTTATAATTGGGTCTTGAGCCATTATCGTTATTACAGCACCCTCTACTGCGAGTTGTTTAGCAAATCTTAAGTATTGAAATGTCTCGCCAACAGACTGCTCTGCGATAATCATCAAATGTTTACCATCAACATCTTGACCATTCCAATAAGGCTTCCCAAAGTCTCTCTTATAGAATTCAACAGGCATTTTCAAGCGCCATTCATATTCCCTCCAACCATCTGCATAATTACCTGTAAGTAAATAACACATGGCTAGATTCACATGTGGTTCTATATAGTCTGGAAAAGTTTCAATGCAAGATTTATAAAAATTGATTGCCTGATCAAATTTTTTTAACTCTTCATAAGTTATTCCAAGTATTAATTGGCAACCGATATGATCAGGTGTTATCTCTAGACATCTTTTAAAAGCCTCAACAGCTTTATTGAATTGGTCCGTTTGTCTGTAAGATTCACCTAAGTAAAAATGAACTTGAGATATGTCATCTTTGAGAGTAATGACTTTCTCAAAGGTATTAATAGAGTCAGAATAATCTTTTTTTGAACTCTGCGCGCACCCTAAAGATATTAGAATCCCTATATCATCTTTTTTAATCAATAGAGCCTTGTTAATGTACGAGATGCTCTCTTCGAATTTTTTCTCGCGCATTCTTATACACCCAATTATGTGATTAGCGTCTGCATCATTTTCTCTCGATAGTAGTGCGCTGCAATACTTCTCAGCTTCTTTATAATTATTTTGGCTAAATGCATTTATTGCTTTTGATATTTCAGGTTTTAGTGTATTTTGTTTTGCCATAACTACTATAA
>CAJWMM010000128.1 GCA_913043035.1 uncultured Gammaproteobacteria bacterium
GAGCATTTATCCAATTAAAAAAATATAATAAACCTATCCAAGTGATTCCTGCAATTATATGCAACCATTTGAATAATGGATGTACTAATTCCATAAAGCCTCCTTTATAATTCTAAATAATCAATTATTAAGATCAATCTAAATCAAAACGATCAAGATTCATCACTTTATTCCAAGCGTTGACAAAATCACTCAAAAATTTTGATTGAGAATCATCAGAAGCATAAACCTCAGCTAACGCACGGAGTTGCGAGTTTGAACCAAAGACAAGGTCTACACTTGTAGCTGTTCTTACAACATCTCCTGTCTTACGATCAGTAGCCTCATAGAGATTATTTTCCTTTTTGTTCCACTCTACATTCATATCAAGTAAAGTAACAAAAAAGTCGTTAGATAGCTTATTTGTATCATCCGTGAAAACACCATGGCCATCGTAACTAATACCTAAAGATCTTAAACCACCTACTAGAGCTGTCATCTCTGGAGCTGTAAGACCAAGAAGTTGGGCTTTATCAATTAGCATGTGCTCAGAATTAATTTCAAAGCCTTTTCTATGGTAATTTCTAAATCCATCAGAAACAGGTTCAAGTACAGCAAATGAATGCTCATCTGTATTATCTTGTGAAGCATCACCACGTCCAGGATTAAATGGTACTTCATAACCAGAAGCTTTCTCAACACCAACATTTCCAGCAAGCACAATAACATCAGCTAGTGAAGCACCCGTATCTTTTGCAATGTCTTCAAGAACATTAAGTACACGAGATAATTGTTCTGGTTTATTAGCCTCCCAAGCACTCTGTGGCGCAAGACTGATACGCGCACCATTAGCACCACCTCTAAGGTCCGACCCTCTAAATGTAGAGGCACTTGCCCAAGCTGTTTCAATCATTTCCTGAATTGTAAGATCACTATTAGCTAATCTACTTTTTACATCTTCAACACTGTAGTCCGTATTGCCAGATGGGATAGGATCCTGCCAAATAAGATCTTCATTTGGGACTTCTGGTCCTAAGTAGCGAACTTTTGGCCCCATATCACGATGTAATAATTTGAACCAAGCTTTTGCAAAAGCATCTGCAAATTCATCAGGGTTTGCATGAAAATGTTTTGATATTTCTTTGTAACTAGGATCTTCGCGCATTGCCATATCAGCTGTTGTCATTATAGTTGTCACTTTTTGAGTACTATCTTCAACATCTGGAGCTAAGTCTTCATCCTTTGGATTAACAGGGTGCCATTGATGTGCACCAGCTGGACTCTTAACTAACTCCCATTCATAGTTTAAAAGCATATCAAAATAACCATTATCCCATTTAGTTGGATTTGGAGTCCAAGGTCCCTCTATTCCACTGGTAATGCTGTCTCTTCCCATACCTTTTCCATGTCCACTTTTCCAACCAAAACCCATTTCATCAACTGATGCGCCTTCCGGCTCAGGCCCTTTGAAGTCTTCACTAGCAGCTCCATGCGCTTTTCCAAAAGTGTGTCCACCAGCCGTTAATGCAACTGTCTCGTAATCATTCATTGCCATACGACCAAATGTTTCACGAATATCTTTTGCACTCGCAAGAGGATCGGGATTACCATCGGGCCCTTGCGGATTAACATAAATTAACCCCATTTGAACTGCTCCTAGAGGCTGATCGAGGACTCGATCGCCAGTATAACGTTCATTTGCCAACCATTCAGTTTCTTTACCCCAAAAAATATCTTCTTCTGGCCCCCAAATGTCAACTCGACCACCACCAAAACCAAAAGTTCTTCCTCCCATAGATTCAATAGCCACATTGCCTGTAAGAATAATTAGGTCTGCCCAACTAATTTTATTGCCATATTTTTGCTTAATTGGCCACAAAAGCCTTCTTGCTTTATCAAGATTAGTATTGTCTGGCCAGCTGTTTGTTGGCGCAAAGCGCTGTGAACCAGTACCTCCACCTCCACGACCATCTGTAATTCTATATGTTCCAGCAGCATGCCAGGTCATACGAATAAAGAAAGGGCCATAATGCCCATAGTCAGCAGGCCACCATTCTTGGGAATTAGTCATTAAATTGTTCAAATCATTTTTAAGTGCTTCATAATCCAACTGTTTGAATTCTTCACTATAATCAAAATCCTCATTCATTGGATTAGTTTTTGTATCATGTTGATGCAAAATATTTAAGTTCACCTGCTCGGGCCACCATTCCTTGTTGGTTCTTGCGCTATTGGTATGCTGATCACTAGACCCATGTGAAACCGGACACTTTGCATCACCATTCATCAGCGATGGACTAGCATTTTTCATAATATTAATTTTTTCTTCTGACATTTTATTTCTCCTTAAAATTCATATGCTTTTTACAAGTCCCTGAGATGGTAATTTCAATGTTCTCTGTCTCAAACTTGTATTGATTCCAAACTTCTTTTTGTAATTCTTTAGTATGCATTTTTACATCAATAATTTTTCCACATTTATTGCATTTCAAATGATCATGAGATAATGTATTCCAATCATATCGAGCAATATTATTATCATAAAAAATATCTATAATACCATCTTTGTTAAGTTTATTTAAGTTTCTATAAATAGTCCCTAAACTAATATTTGATATTTTTTTCTTAGCTTTATTAAAAATCCAATATGCAGTTGGATGTGAATTAGTCTCCTGAACAATATTTTTGATTAATTCACGTTGTTTACTAAATCTCATATACTAAAATAGTTAATAATAGTAATCATTACTATTTAAATTTATATATTTATTTAATAGTTACATGGTAACTTTAACAAATATTTTAAACTAATATTAAAAGGAATTAAATATGTCGAGTATAAATGATTTAGCACCACAATTCACTTTAAAG
>CAJWMM010000129.1 GCA_913043035.1 uncultured Gammaproteobacteria bacterium
TGAGTTAATTAGATTACCATTGTGTGCTAAGCCGATCCCATAAGGGGAATTAACATAAAATGGCTGTGCCTCAGCTGAACTCTCAGCATAACCAGCTGTAGGATATCTTACATGTCCGATACCTGTGGTGCCACGTAATCTTTCAATATGTTTCTTTTCAAAACCATCTCTTACAAGACCTAAGGATTTCCGGAGTAATATTTTCCCACGATCGTTAGTTAGAATTCCCGATGCATCTTGACCTCTGTGTTGTAATACAGTTAATGCCTCATAGATATCATGAATAACTGCACTCTCACCAGATACTGCTACGATCCCACACATAACTATATATTAAGCCCCATATCGTCAAATAATGAACTTGTATCGCTAAGATACTCGTTGATTATACCATCAAAAAACAATATGTACTGAGATTCTTGAAAAAATATATTGTCCCTAAAATCAGTTAAATCGAGAATGAAGATGGTTATAATTATGAAAACTGAGCCTTTAAGTAAACCGAAAACGAGGCCTAGGATTCTATTTAAGACACCCAAACCAAAAAGACCAATTACTTTTGATAACAAAAATCCTAAAATTGAAGATACAATGAAAGTGGAAAAGAAAATTAAGATAAAAGCAAGAATTTTCGAAATTTGAGGATTACTAAGATGATCATTAATTAAATTAGTAGGTATGTGAAAATAATTTGCCGACACATATATCGCAACTGCCCAACAAATGAAAGAAATGAGCTCGGTAATGAAACCTCTAACTAGCCCATATAGACCCCAAAATAGTAAAAAAGATGTAATTATTATATCAGTTTCTATCATTGCTCAACTATTTCTTGAATGGTCACGTTTATTGGTGTCATTTTTTTGATCTTTGTCTTAATATCAAGGGCAATTTGTTTATCAAGAAAAGGTCCTATGGCTTCTCTTTGAATATTATCCATTTCTGATTTCACTTTAATTGTGTTTTCTAATCCTAATTTATTTAATAGTTTTCCTATTTGAGACTCATCATCAGATTGTATCAAGAGCACCCATGACCTTCTAAGTGATTTTTTTTCTTTAATATTTGGTACTTCTTGGGTTTCAAAGATAACCTTATCATTATTGACATCTCTATTGGCAGGTATCTCGAGAGTATAAGTAATCTTACCCTTGTTTGAAAAATATAGAGTAACTGACTCATAAAACAAATACAAAGGTATGACTACAAACACGAACAATATGTATATAGATTTTTTATTCATTCAATAGTTTTTTTTCATTGTGTTCTTGATAATTCATGAATTCTGAAACTGTATAGAATGAACCATATATTATCAATCTGTCATTGAGATACATTGCTTTATATGCTGCTTCAAAGGCATTATTCATATTTTGGAAACAATCAATCTTTTTATCCTCCACAAGACTCATAACTTGCTCTTTAATTTCTGATGAGTTCATTCCTCTCTCGCTATCTACTGTTCCGATAAACCATTTTTCAACAATTGGCACTAGGGGTTTTATTAAAGTATACGCATCTTTATCATTGAGCAAACCTATTACCGCATAAGTTTTCTTTTTATCTTCTTTATTTAAATTATCAAAGAGTTTAATAGCAGAATCCTCATTATGAGCAACATCAATTATTACTTCTGGGTATTTGTTACATTTTTGATATCTTCCCATGAGAAATACATTTTGTAATCCATTAGATAGAAAAGCTTCATTCTCCAGGATATCTTTGTTTATTATTTCAATAGCCTGTAAGGCAGCTGAAGCATGATTATATTGAAAGTCACCAGTTAAGGGTAATAGCGGGAGTTTAAGCTTCGTGCCATTCATTCCCCTCCACTCCCAGTGTGTATTGTATATGTTGTGTGAAAAGTGTTTGTGTCCGAAAATAAATAAAACATTATTTGATTGAGCATTTGACAATAATGTTGCTGGTGGATTAGCTCCAGCGAAAATAGAATAGCATGATGATCTCATTACACCTGCCTTTTCATTCGCAATACTTTCAATACTTGAACCTAAAAATTCTGTATGATCAATCCCAATAGAAGTAATAATTGAAAGATCGGAGTCAATTATATTGGTAGCATCTAATCGACCTCCTAATCCGACCTCTAGTATCGCAAAATCAAGACTACTTCTGCTAAATATGTAAAATGCTGCTAGTGTTGCAAATTCGAAATAGGTCAGCGTTATATCGCCTCGTGCAGCATCAATAACTTCGAATGCATCAACCAAAGCTTCATCGTCAATATTTTGTTTTGATATTTTTATTCTTTCATTGTATTTGAGAATATGTGGTGATGTGAATGAACCAACTTTAAATTTAGATTCGTGTAGGAGACTTTCAAGAATAGCAACAGTTGATCCTTTACCATTTGTACCAGCTATAATAACGATTTTTTTTGCTATTTGCTTAATATTCAGCTTGTTATAAACTGATTTTATTCTTTCTATTTTAAAATCAATATTTTTTGGATGAAGGTTCTGCTGCCAATTTAACCATTCATCAAGCGATTTAAATTGATTCGTCATTTTTAGTATTACTCATCAAAGAAACTATAATACTTGATATTTTATCTTTCTGTTCGTTTCTATTAAGAATAAAGTCGATAGCCCCATGATCCTGGAGAAATTCACTTCTTTGAAAGCCACTCGGTAGTTTTTCACCAACCGTTTGCTCTATCACTCTTGGTCCTGCAAAACCAATAAGTGCGTTTGGTTCTGCAATATTTATATCTCCAAGCATAGCAAGACTTGCAGAAACTCCACCCATTGTTGGATCTGTCATGACAGAAATGTAAGGTAATTTATTTTCTGATAATTTATTGAGTGATGAACTTGTTTTTGCCATC
>CAJWMM010000130.1 GCA_913043035.1 uncultured Gammaproteobacteria bacterium
TAATAGAGATTCAAGTATAGCGTCATGATGTACGGCTTGGATTTTTGTCATCTTACTCTTAAAATCAGAGAGAATCAAATTTCTACTATCATACCTACACTGTAAATATTTAGACGATTCTCTCAAACTTAATCCTCTCTGTTGTAATTTCGCGCGATCTGCTAGTCCTTCCTCAGAAAATTCACACTGAGTTGACATTGCGTGTTCTTTAGCTCGCGCTTCAGCAAAATTATATTCTGGAAATTGATAAAATATCTCATCGCTAACGAGCTCATTATTATAAGAGATATCATGATCCATATTTGTGCTAAGTATTACTTTTATTTCATTCATACCTTCAGGAAATTGTCTAATAAATGTATACGGGCTATAAATTCTAGAAATATACTTACCATTCATAAAAAGTTTACCGTAACCATATCTAAAATTATTATTTTTTCTATCCTCATCGGGTGTAAATTTGAAATTCTCAACATCTAATTTAAGTTGGAAATAAGAACCAATTTTAATTAACTCTATTCTCACAGAAGGAATTTTGCTTCCTGAGACTTCAATTTTGGGATTATAGTATTCTTTCCAAAACTTTATTCTAGAATCATTATCTTGATGTGAGAGAGCATGACTTAAAAATATAAGATTAGTAAAAAATATAATTGTTATTTTTTTAAGTGAAATCATCTTTTGTCTATTGTGTCGAAATGAATTCCGAAATTACCCTCTTTCTTATCTCTATAATATAGTTTGATAGTTCTCTCAATTACAGTGAAAGCTATATCATTCCATGGTATCTCATTTTCTCCAAATAAACGAACTTCTTCGCTCTCTATTCCTGCGGAAAATTTTCCGTCAAGTAACTCACCGTGATACATCATATAAATTTGGCTTATGTGCGGAAGATTACACATCAGAAAAAGTTCTATTTGTTTCGTTTGTGCACCAGCCTCTTCCATCGTCTCTCTGAGAGCTCCTGCTTCTACTGTCTCATAGTTTTCAAGGAATCCTGCGGGCAGTGTCCAATAACCCGACCTTGGCTCAGTTGCTCTTTTACAGAGAAGTATCTTGTTTTGCCATGAAAGGAGACATCCAGAAACAATTTTCGGATTTTCATAAAAGATTGTTCCACATGATTCACAAATCGCCCGATGTCTATTATCACCCTCTGGAATCTTAATAGTTGTAGGAGAACCACATTTTGAACAAAATTTTTGTATTGGCTTTTTATTTTCGATTTGCTTATTCACCTGAATTAAACGATTTACATCCCCAAGGGGAGTCGAACCCCTGTTGCCGAGATGAAAACCCGGTGTCCTAGGCCTCTAGACGATGGGGACATAAATCGTATCCTGTCATCACTTATTTTGTACCGAATAATTATACCTATTAATTCAATAAATTGATAATAAATATGAGCAATATTAAATTATACAAAAGATTTCTTCTGATATTTATAGGGTTTTTATCAATATCTACAAAAATTAAATAATGTGAGTCGTTTTGCTATTAACTACAATCTTTTTTTGAGAATTTATTAGTTATTGTTCTTATATTCTCTTTAGCTTGAGAAATATTGCTTTCTTTTGCAAATGACTCAGCGCCTGTAAAGTAGAAAACATATGAAGGTTGATTTTCTACGTATTTTTCGGCACACACAATAGATTCATTATCTAGTTTATTATTCCATGCTAATCTGACTTCGTGCCAATAATCTTTAGTAGAGCTCCAGTATTCGTTTGCAGGTTCAAAATCATAATTTTTTATCTTTTGATACCTTGCTATTCCATATTCAGAGCCAATATAATCATTCTCCCTAGTAACTTTGTCATTCATTTCCTCCATAACCCAACCCCAAGGCAGTATTGTTATTTTGTTAACACCAGATAGAAAATCATAATCATCTCTAACAGAGAATTCTCTCCTCGGTAATGGTCGAGGTGTAATTTGACTAATCCATTTAGAGCCTCCATCGCCATGCACCCATTTGCCGTAAGATTCATATCTTGGCGTGTCATCAACTTGATAAACTGATTGACTCCAGGTTCCTGATATATCTTGCGGTTTAATGTTCTTCCATTTCATATCTGGCTGATAAGTAAATATGCTCTTGTCTTCAAATTTCCAGTCTTGTCTCCAATGCTTTACAACATGAGAATTAGTGACTTCACCTTTTTCATCAGTGAAATGCATCATAATTATATGTTGAAGAGAAATAAAATCCTGCTCTACCTCAATTGGAATTACCATTTCGGTGCCCCATGACTTGTATGGACTATCTAACTCATAATCGAATGTGCTTCCAAACATTTCTGTAAATTCAAAATTGGATCTAAATTCACCAATCATAGAGAGAATTGCATATCTGTCTTTGTCTTTAAGATTTGTGGATTTCGTGAGTTGAGTGTAATAATCAGATGGTCGAGAATCGAGCTCAGGCTTAAGTCCTTTAGTAGTGCCACCACGTGGCTTTTGAATATGTTGTCTGTCTATAACCCAATTAATTTCACTTTGATTCTTTAGAGACTTAGATTTGTTACCGTATGATTGAGCATTAATAATTTCTGGGTTAGTTAATAAAACCATTAAAAAAAATATGTAATTACGTTTGACCATTAACATTCCATCATTAATAATACGACACTTCTATTAGAATCTAACTATTTATAAATTGCAAATACTATAGTAGAAAATTAGCAGTATAGTCATAGTGACTTGAAAAAACCGAAAGTGCCCATACATATATTCATGAGTGCCTTATTGGGCTCACATTAAACTTTGCTAACTTTAGGAGGTTAGAATTATGACA
>CAJWMM010000131.1 GCA_913043035.1 uncultured Gammaproteobacteria bacterium
ATTTAAAAAAAGATGATAAAGCATTTCGTTTTGATGGAATTATGTTTTTTGATATTAGACAAAGAAGAAAGTAATGAATACTAATATATCTAAAGTAGAAACTTCTTTTTTTAATACAAGTGATTTTGAACTCCAAAAAACAAAGATTCCATATATCAAGGTTAGTAATTACCCTGATCTGGGTTTAATTACTTCTTTAAGATTTTTAGAATGGGCCATTGAAAATCCGAAAGGTGTCATCAGTCTCCCAACTGGAAAGACACCTGAATATTTTATTAAGTGGACTCACTATATATTAAATAATTGGGAAAGTGATAAAGTTGTATCAATACGTTCTAATTATGGTCTTAGCTCAAAGAATAAACCTGACCTATCAAAATTACATTTCATTCAGATAGATGAGTTTTATCCTCTTGAACCATCTCAGCATAATAGTTTTTCAAATTATGTAAAAAAATATTATTTGGAAGGTTTCAATATTTCAGAAGAAAAAGCATTATTGATTAATGCGGATGATATACCAATTTATAATGATCAACATTGGAGCCAGATATTTCCAGATGGGCTGATCGATCTTGGTTTGCGTCATGCAGATCCATCCACTGATCTACAAAAAAAGCAACAAGAATCAATCTATCTTATTGATCAATGGTGCAACCAATATGAAGAGAAAATAAGAGGGTTAGGTGGCATAGGTTTCTTTCTTGGAGGAATTGGTCCAGATGGACATATTGCTTTTAATATAAGGGGCTCTGATCATAATTCTACCACGCGATTAATGGAGACTAATTTTGAGACCCAGGCAGCAGCAGCAACAGATCTGGGTGGGATAGAGATCAGTAAAAATCGATTAGTGATTACTATTGGACTTGGAACCATAACTTATAATGAACATGCAACAGCGATAATTATTGCAGCTGGTGAAGCGAAAGCACCAATTGTTAAAATGTCTCTTGAGACTGAACAAGATGTTAGATACCCTGCAACGGCACTTCAAAAACTCAAAAATAGCAGGTTCTATATTACCGAAGGTGCTTCCAAAGCCTTAATAGACACAAAAGAACATTATTGGCACCATGTTCCTTGGGATATAGAAAAAAAGCAAAATGCACTTTTAGATCTTGCAAAGAAAAAAAATAAATATGGAAAAAAACTATTATACGAAAATCTAGTTAATGATCCTGTTTGTAAAAATATACCAGGTCTTGATGAACAAACTGTTTCTCAGATAATCAAAAGTGTAGATCAAAAAGTACAGTTGGGTATTAAAACGGAAACTGATCAAGTTTTTTACCACACGGGTCCACATCATGATGATATTATGCTTGGAATGATGCCTCACATAATTCATCTGGTTCGAGAACCAACGAATAAGCACATATTTGCAAATATGACATCAGGATTCACATCTGTTACAAATCATTTTTTGAAAACAATTATCCAAAATACCATAGACTTTTTAGATAATGGAAGAATTGAGATGACTGATTATGAAGATTTCTTTTCTAGTGGATATCTATTGAAATGGGATAAGGATGTATATCATTATCTAGATAAAATAGCCAATAATGATTCAATTGGTCAGTCAAGAGGGCTATCACATAGAGTGATTAGATCAATCGTTGAAATTTTCAATGTTAAAGATAAAAAGGGGCTGCGTGAACAGCTTGTAAGTATAGTCAGTGAACTTGAAAATTATTATGATGGAGAAAAGAATTCTTCTGAGATTCAAAAATTAAAAGGTATGATACGTGAATTTGAGGAAGAACTGGTTTGGGCAAACTATGGAGTGAGAGTTAGAGATGTGCATCATTTAAGACTTGGTTTTTATAAAGGTGATATTTTTACAGAGCAGCCTCAGAAAAACCGAGATGTTACACCTATTTTAAATCAATTAAGAGACTTAGAGCCTACCGTCATTACATTAGCTATGGATCCAGAAGGTAGCGGTCCAGATACTCATTATAAAGTTCTACAAAGTATAGCAGAGGCAGTTCGACTGTGGAATGAAGAGGCTGACCTTTCAAACTTGAGGATATGGGGATATCGTAATGTCTGGTACCGATTTAATCTAGCAGAAGCAGATATAATCGTTCCGGTGACACTGAATTCAATGTCAATACTAAACTCTACTTTTATGAATTGTTACCTCAGTCAAAAGGATGCTTCATTTCCTAGTTACGAATATGATGGTCCGTTTTGCGAACTTTCCCAAAAAATATGGGTAGAGCAGCACCGTGATCTACAACTAATACTTGGTAGAGATTATTGGTATAGGAATAAGAACCCACATTTAAGGGCTGTTCATGGAGCAGTATACTTAAAAGAAATGAACGTAGAGGATTTTTTGAACTTTGCTAGGCGAATTGAGGATGCAATTGAGGGGTCGGAAGTAATAGTCAAGTAATTTAGCTTTCTTTTTTTAAATCTTTTTTCTCATTTGATGCTTGTACTCTTTTTCCAAGATCAAATATGTAAAAAATTGATTTTCTGATTTCATCTTCTGAGCAAAGATTACAAAAACCTTTTGCAGGCATTTGACCATTCTCACCTTTTTTACCTTCCCAAACACTTTTATATAATTCATCAATACCTTTTGATGCTGCTTTGTCCCAATATGCCTTATCGTCAAGAAGTACAGCTCCATTTGTACCATACATGTGACATCTAAAACAAGCGGTTGACCATATTGATTCTCCTACAATCAGATCCTTACGATCTAGTGATTTATACTCTTCTGAATCGTAGATATTTACAGCTGGTGATTTTTTACTGC
>CAJWMM010000132.1 GCA_913043035.1 uncultured Gammaproteobacteria bacterium
ACGCTCATTGTTTGAGAGAAAATAGAATCAAATTTATATATGTTGCTTGCTATGATTCTAGCTTTCGTATTATTCAGCTCCTTATCTAGTAAACCTTCGTTATACAAATTCGTGAATTCATTTATAATTGATTGTTTTAGGTTCTCTAGCGAAACATTTTGTCTTGGGATTCCACCTATCGATATTATACTTTTCTTCCTTGAATAAAGATCATCCGATATAAATGTATTTATTGCTATTTTTTTATCAATGATGTTTGATGTGAACCTTGAAGAAAAACTGCCGTCCATAATCTCTAGGAGTACCTCTAAAGCGTATGCTTCTTTTACAGACAAATCAGTAAATTTTGGTTTCACATATGAAAGTATTAAAATTGGATTAGGCAATTTTTCTTTCATACGTATCTCATCAAAAGACATCTCTAATTTTTCGCTAGATACATCATTAAGTTCTGTTTCGGTATTTCTGATATCTCCAAAATATAACTTGATTTCATTTTTTACTGATTTTCTATCAAAGTTTCCAGAAATTATAAGAGTCGCATTTGATGGTTTATAGTATTTTTTGTACCAATTTTCTAGATGCTTCAGAGTAATGTTATTTAAGTCATTCATAGTTCCTATTATTGGAATGCCATAATCTGTCATGCCTAATATGTGTAGTCCTATTTTTTCAAATATTATCGAGATAGGCTGGTCCTCTGTCCTGAGCCGTCTTTCTTCTTTTACTACCTCACGTTCACTAGTTAAATCATCATTTGTAAATTGCAAGTTCGTCATTCTATCAGCCTCATACTTCAAACACATGGATAGAAACTCTTTATTAACTTTTTGATAATATCCAGTAAAGTCTCTACCAGTAAAAGCGTTTTCTGTTCCACCTATTTTTTTAATGGCTGATGAAAATTCGCCTGCAGAAAATTTTTCTGTTCCTTTAAACATCATATGTTCGAGTAGATGTGATATGCCTGTGATGCCTTCATTTTCATAACTTGAGCCAACTCTATACCAGATGCTAGAGACAACATTATTACTTCTATTATCTTTGATTAAAATAACATCCAAGCCATTATCAAGAGAGAATTCCTCTACTCTATCTGCAAAGTTTATGTTATTAATCTTGCTTGATTCTTCAGCAGCTAGATTAAATGAGCATAAAATAAATGTTACTAGAGTTAATTTAATCAATTTATTCACATGATGATTATATATGAAACTGAAGATATCTGTTAAATTGTATTTATTTTTAAAATTTCTTTAATTAAAACACTGTTTTTACTGTGGTAAATGTACTAAATAACCTTGAAAGGCAGGAAAATACTACTATAATAATCTTGTAGGAGATATATATGACTACAGATGTTATAAAAAATTTGCCGTTAGAATCGACATCTAGTTTAGAGACTACAGATGCACTAGAGATGTATCTAGCTGAGCTTCGAAAAACACCCTTGCTGTCAAAAGAGGAAGAATTAGAGCTATTTGATAGATTAAATAATTCGGATGATATAGATGCAGCTAAAAGGCTTGTCATGGCACATTTGAGATTTGTTGTACATGTTGCTAAAACATACAAAGGATATGGTCTACCACTTCTTGACATCATCCAAGAAGGTAATGTTGGACTAATGAAAGCCGTCAAAAAATTTGATACATCAAAGAATGTTAGGTTGCTGTCTTTTGCAATATATTGGATTAGAGCAGAAATCCATGAATTTGTTCTCAAAAATTGGAGGATAGTTAAAGTAGCCACTACAAAAGCTCAAAGGAAGTTATTTTTCAAGTTACGTAGCAAAAAAACAAGCACTACTTGGTTAACCAAAACAGAAAAAGATAACATAGCGAGTGAACTAAATGTGAAATCGGAAGCAGTAACTACAATGGAGTCACGTCTAACAGGATCTGATGTGTCATTTGACCCTATAACAGATGAGGATGTATCTCCATCAGAATACCTTGCCGATAATGCAGACCCCCTTCTTAAACTAGAGTATGAGCAAGATGGTAAAACAGAATCAGAAAAACTTAATGATGCAATAAGTCAACTTGATAGTCGTAGCATGGATATTATCAAATCTAGATACTTATCTGATAACAAGATGACTCTTAATCAGCTTGCAACTAAATACGATGTTTCGATTGAAAGAATAAGACAAATCGAAAACAAAACACTGAAAATCTTAAAAGATAATTTACTCTTCGCGTAATTCTAACGCCCAGCTTATAGAGTTAATAACCAATAATGGTCGAGTAGAAGCACTCCAAATATGACGGCTAAATATGTAATAGAATATTTAAATAATTCTATCGCACGTTTATCTGTTTTTAAAACCATCAGTAGATAAGAGTCAACAACAAACTTGATTCCAAAAGTAAATGAGCCAATAAGATATATAAGGCCTGAAAAACCTAAAAGATAAGGAAAAAGTGTTATGCAAAAAAGCAAGATAGAGTATAGAAAAATATGGAGACGAGCAAAGTCTTTACCATGAGTTATAGGTAACATAGGCACATCTGCTTTTAAGTAATCATCATATTTATAAACTGCTAAAGCCCAAAAATGAGGAGGTGTCCAAAGAAAAATTATCAAAAATAAAACTAGTGGAAATGCTTCAATTTGATTAGTTACTGAGGTCCATCCAAGTAGTGGTGGCATAGCACCAGCAATTCCTCCAATCACAATATTTTGTGAATTAAGGTTCTTTAAATAAACAGAGTAAATCAGAGAGTAAATAATAATAGAGATAAAAGTTAAG
>CAJWMM010000133.1 GCA_913043035.1 uncultured Gammaproteobacteria bacterium
AAACTTATGCAGAATTTGCTGAATATATGGGTATAGATTCTCTACCAACGAGAGGATCCCAGAGCGGTAACACAAATGTTACGATTAACGAATTAAAGCCAAAGACAAAGACAGATTTACAAACCCTTCTCTCTGGGGAAACGAGAACAGTACAATCTGCAGAAATCTTGGAAGTCGAAATAGATGATTATCTTACGCATCCCGAAATTCCCGATTTTTCAGAAAGTGTTACAGATTTATCAGATTTAAATGATCTCTCAGGTTTAGATACGATAGTGTTGTATCAAGATTATGAAAAAGCCACAATAGCCATACGAGCGGATAAAAAAGGTATCAAAATTTTTGATACAAGCTTTCTTAATATCAATCAAGATCACGCTCAACCACAACCTGGGGATCTTGATAATTGGGGTGAGTGGGATCTTAATTATCAATATTGGTCTTATTTAGAAAACGCTGATTGGCTGAAGGATGATGAAAAAGCTTTTTTTCTATATGAAGAAACCACATCAAGTAATTTATTAGATGTTATCAAAGATATTTATGATGTAGATCCTAACGGTATTTATCTTGCTCCCGAAACTTATTTTGGAAGTGACGGTGAGTATTATCACAATAATATGACCTTTTATCAAGAACATAAACCTGTCGTCGAAGATAGACGGACAGATACAATTTCTGTACAGACAAAAACTTTTTTTGGCACCGAGAACAATCCAAAAATTAAAATACAGTGGAAAGACGGTAAACTAGATAATGGTAATGATATTTGGAAGACTTATATTATAACAATCGATTCAGTATTTGACGACGAAACTGAAGTTGCTTCTATTCAAGAAAAAATTAATTCATTTAATGATTTACCACCCAACACTATAGAATATGAAATTAGGGATAATTCTTATCCTTTTGCAACTCGTGATCAGATTAAATTAGCTGGATCAAAACTTGTTATTGAGGGCGGAGAAAACGATGCTGATGCCCTTTTAGTAACAGTTAATATTAGGGCATATTTTAAATATGGTAATGGTTACACATTTGAGAATGAGGAAGATAATTATCAAGATATAACAGTCACTCTTAATATAACAGATGATGATTATGTAAGAACTCAATCCTCTAAAGTTATTGAATCAACTACGAATTCAACAAGCGTATCTATAATCGAGGATAATCCTGGCGATATTCTCCTAGATCTGAAGGATTTTAATATTGATCCTGGATCAGCTAAAATTAAAGATGTCAAAATCAACTATTTTGAAAAAAGCACTTTCGAAACATATTTAGGAGAAATATTCTATATAGATGAAGATGTTTTAAAATTCTCAGAAGGAGCCTTATACGATTATGATAGTGATAAAATTCTTTTTATACACCACATAAGAAATGATGCTAATGATGATACAAAAGATGCCGTTGGATACTCTTTTTTGAAGACAAATTTAACCTCCAATATTCGGGATAATGACTTCGAAATAACATTTACCTATAAATCAAATGACAAAGATTTTGAACATACACTAAAAATTGTTGATTACGAAAATACAGAATCTGGAAATTTTCTTACTCAAGACCATGTTTTAACCTATGAAACAAATATCACAGACAATAAATACATTAATTCGTTAAATCATATTACGAGATTTACACATTCAAATCCAGAAGTTGATAGCCTTACATTAAAAGAAGATGAATGGAATAATTATGAAACTATAATTACTTATGCTTTTTGTAATCCTGCTGAAGATAATATTCCAATCCGTTCTTATTCAACATTTTTAGATACTTGTTATTTTAATCCTTATGACAACATAGATACATTATGGCCAACGAATGACAACGCCAAAAATATGGTAAGAGAAATTCTTGCTAGAACCTCCGAAATGTTCAAAATTACTTTTAAAGAAGTTGATTCAAATAACTACGATGATGCTCAAATAAGGTTCCATTGGTATGAGTCAACTGGTGGTAAGGTTAGTTTTGCGTATTATCCAACCATAGATCGTACTGATATAATGGTAGTACTTAATCGTCCAGAACAATTTGATGACCCATCTTATTTTGAAATCAGTCCTCAAGGAAATATGACTTGGACAACAAGACATGAATTAGGCCATGCTCTTGGATTGAAGCATCCATTTGAGCATTTTGTAATAAGTGGAGAATTAGATGAGGCACTTTATCCGGAATATTATTATGCAAATGTGATTTTTACGAATATGGCTTATGCAGAATTTTTTTCTAAAAATAAAGACAAATACGCAGAAGGTAATCCAAAATATGCTTCTACAGCTTTCTCTTTGGTTACGAAATATGATTTTAAGCTCAATGACCAGATACAAGTATCACCAGATGATCCTCCGCATTGGGGACCAATGTATTCTCACCCTTTAAGACAACCTAATTGGGCTCGAGATGATATTTTAACTCTTGGATATAAATATGGACTTAGAGAAAATTATAATGCTGGTGATAACACTTATAATTGGAGTGCAGATACAAATATTTATGAAACGCTTCATGATATGGGAGGTAATGATACCATTGATCTCTCCAATTATGACTGGGATATGAAAATTGATCTCAATCCTGGAGCTGTTTCTGAAGTTGGTATTAATCAAGAGCGTATAAATTTTGATGGAACTCCAATAAAAGATATAAAAAAAACTGGAGATGTTTTTATTCTCAGTTGGTCAACTGTTATTGAAAACTATATT
>CAJWMM010000134.1 GCA_913043035.1 uncultured Gammaproteobacteria bacterium
CCATGGTTGGCTGGAATTCCAAACAGAATTGGTTATACAACTGAATTTAGACAAATACTACTTACAAAAAAGTATAAATATAGAAAACATGAAAGAACGATGGTCGAGAGGTATTTGCATCTTGCTAATTGTCAATATCATTCTCAAATTCAGCCTAAATTAAAAATTTCAACTCATTATCAGAAATCTATACTTGAAAAATTCCGAATTAAAAGCAATCAGAAAATAATCATGCTTTGTCCAGATGCGGAGTATGGCAGTGCAAAAAAATGGCCAGTAGAGCATTGGTTATCGCTTGCAAGATTGTTTAGTGAAAAAAATTTTTCTGTCTTCTTTCTTGGAAAAGATACTGATTTTGAAAAGTCTCTATCTGGCGAAGATGGATTAAATGATGTGAGATCTTTGATTGGACAGACGACATTATTAGATGTTGCATACTTATTATCAATATCTAATTTAGCAATCTCCAATGATTCAGGATTAATGCATATCGCAGGATCAGTAGATTCAAAGATAATCGCTATTTATGGTTCATCATCACCAGAATATACTCCCCCTTTAATATCAGAAGATGGTGGCGAGGTCATATATAAGGATTTAAGCTGTAGTCCATGTTTTAAGAGAGAGTGTCCATTGTCACATCTAAACTGTTTGAGATCAATTACTGCAAAAGAAACCTTTGATATAGCCTTAAACTATCTCTAATTTATCGATATGTTTCTGAATTTCGAGTATGACTTTGTTGAGTTCAACGCTAATAACAGCTCTTGCTTTACCTAAATCTTCAAAATCTAATCTCTTACTAAAATCATTTATAGTTTGCCATCTCAAGCTAGTCGAAGATATTTTAGAAGGATAAAAGCCCACAGTTTTTTTGTTTAGAGCCCCAGCAATATGTAGTGGTCCAGTTGATCCAGAAATAAAAACATCACAAACTGATATATTTTTAACCATTTGAATTTTATCTTTTGTAGGTTTTATTTTTATTGCTAAAACATTCTTCGGAAGCTTTGAAAATATTTCATTTACTACCTCTTTCTCGTCTACTGAATGATGTATAATAAAATTATAATTATCAAAACTCCTTAATCCAATACAAATCTTTGAGAAGTCTTCAATTGAAAGTGTATTAGAAGATCCCCCAGTTCCAGGATGAATAAAAATAATCTTTTTCTCAGGATTTATTTTGTAATCACTAATAAAATCCTTCTTAAATTGCTCACTTTTTACGTCATCTAATTTTATATAAGGTGGTTCGTCAATATCTAAAATATTATCAACTTTAAGAATATTAAATAGTTCACTGACTAACTCAGTATTATATTCATATTCAGGTTTTTGTGACTTAGATCGCTTTTGTATCACTTTATAATTATAAAATAATTGTGCTATTTTTGTTTTAGGCGCTAATCTGACAGGGATATTCGCGTTTTTAATTAGGTACCCTATCTTGAAGGTTGAGAAGAATGTTATTGCGGCATCAAACTGATAAGAGTTGATATTATGTTTCAAAGATTTAAAACTGTTATCACATAAAACATCATCAACATGTCTACAAAGCATGGCTAGGTCTCTTAACTCTTTTTTTACTAGCCAGATTATTTTAGCGTTGGGTAGATTTTTTTTTAACCAAGAAATTGCTGGCATACAAAGAATCACATCCCCCATTTTATCATTTCTGACTAGAAGAATTACTGGATTAGTTTGAGACATAATTACTTTAATTTATTCTTAAAATATTCAATGGTCTGTTCAAGACCATCTTGGAGATCTGTAGTCGGCTCCCAATCAATGGCATCTTTGGCCTCTGAAATATCTGGTTTTCTTCTCATTGGGTCATCAAGTGGTAAATTTCTCTTAATAATTTTTGATTTTGATTTTGTTAATTCGATAATTATCTTTGCTAAATCCATAATTTTATACTCTGTTGGATTACCTAGATTAATAGGGCCAATAACTTTTGATGATGAGCTCATCATTTTAATCATTCCATTTACTAAATCATCGATATAACAAAATGATCTAGTTTGATTACCATCTCCATAAACAGTGATATCCTGATTTTGTAACGCTTGCATGATGAAGTTACTAACTACTCTACCATCATTAGGATGCATATTAGGACCATATGTATTGAAAATTCTTACAACTTTAATGTCTAGTTTATGTTGTCTTTGATAGTCAAAAAATAATGTTTCGGCACATCTTTTGCCTTCATCATAGCAACTTCTTGGACCTATTGGATTTACATTTCCCCAATACTCTTCTTTTTGTGGATGGATTTCTGGGTCACCATAAATCTCGGATGTGGATGCTTGAAGGATTCTAGCATTAATTCTTTTAGCTAGGCCAAGCATATTTATTGCTCCGTGCACACTAGTTTTTGTTGTTTGTACTGGATCGTGTTGATAATGAACTGGCGATGCTGGGCATGCTAGATTATATATCTGATCTACTTCTACATATAAAGGGAAGCAAACATCATGTCTCATTACTTCGAAATATGCACTTTTAAATAATTGAGAGATGTTTTCCTTAGAGCCAGTAAAATAATTATCAACGCATACAAGATCGTTGCCCTCATCAAGAAGCTTCTTACATAGATGAGACCCTATAAAACCTGCGCCACCCGTTATTAAGATTTTTTTCATGATTAAAAATTATACCATACCTTAAACTTACGTTCTTTGCTATAATTACTATTT
>CAJWMM010000135.1 GCA_913043035.1 uncultured Gammaproteobacteria bacterium
TATAATAATCAACTCGGCCTGCCACTATCGGTTTTAACAGCAGATATAAATACTGAAATTTTCGTCTTGGAAATGGGTGCAAGTAAAATAGGTGATATCAGAGAGCTCACTACAATTGTGGAACCAAAAATCGTAGCTCTGTTAAATGTATCTTCTGCGCATATAGATACTTTTGGTAATCTTGAAAATGTATACAAGGCGAAAGAGGAACTTCTTGAGGATCAAGGATATGAAAAAACTGTTATTCTAAATAAGGATGATGAAAATTTCCCTAAATGGGAGAAAAAAGCATCTCGACATCATGTAATTACAATTTCAAAAAGACAGGAGAGTGACTATAGATTAGTTGGGCAAAGTCTCGGTAAACTTATTATAAAAACAAAGAAATTTGGTATCATTAATATTAATACTAATTCTCAAGAAGATTACATGGTATCTAATTTATTATTTTCTATAGCTTGTGCAGCTGAGTCAGGCGCAGATGCTCAATCGATTAAGAAAGGTATAGAAAACTTTACACTACCAAAAGGTAGATTCTCCGTATTAAATGGTCATAATAATTCTAAGATAATTGACAGTTCTTACAATGCAAATCCAGAATCTTTTAAAGCCGCAATAGATTCCCTTGTTGCGAGAGAAAGTAGAGAAAAATGGCTTATTATGGGTCAGATGGGAGAGTTAGGTAAAGCTTCAGAGGAGCATCATATTGCTGTGTTAAGATATGCAGAAAGCAAAAAAATTGACAGAATATTTTTAATTTCAGACCATGCAGAGAAGATAAAAAAGACTGTAAAAATCGAAATCAATGTTTTTAAATCAAAAGAAGATTTAATAAAATATATCCTACCTATGTTAAAATCAAATATAGATGTTCTGGTAAAAGCCTCTAGGTATATGAAATTTGAATCAATAGTACAATCATTAAGAGAATAAATATGCTGTATTACTTTTTTGATTATCTGACACAGTTCCATTCTGGATTTGACGTTTTCAGATATCTCACACTTAGAATTATTTTGTCAGCTTTGACAGCTCTTACCCTGTCATTGTTGTTTGGTCCTATAATTATTAATCATCTTAAATCAAGAAAACTTTTTCAAAGCATCCGTGATGATGGACCGAAATCACACCTAACGAAGAAAGCTGAAACACCTTCTATGGGTGGAACGATAATTATTTTCTCTATTTTAGTAAGTACCATACTATGGTCAGACATACTAAATGACAATATATGGATTTTATCATTCATCCTTTTTAGTTTTGGTTGCATAGGATATTATGATGATTATCAGAAATATTTACATTCATCAAGCGATGGTATAAGTGGAAAGTTTAAATTAGTTCTCCAAATTATTTTTGCTTCATTAGCAATATTATACATCTATAAAACTGCATATCATTCTATTGACTTAAGCTTAACAATACCATTTGTTAAGGATTATGCTATATATATGGGAGTACTCTTTATACCATGGTCTATTTTCGTGATAGTTGGATCTAGTAATGCAGTTAATCTAACAGATGGTTTAGACGGTTTAGCAATTCTTCCTTGCATCTTAATTGCTTCTGCTTTTGTTCTTTTTGCATATGTGCAAGGTAATTTCAATATTGCTAATTATTTGTTAATACCGTATCTTCCAGATGTTGCAGAAGTTTCTATCTTTGCTAGCGCAATAGTAGGATCTGGCTTAGGGTTCCTCTGGTATAACTCTTACCCCGCTCAAGTGTTTATGGGGGATGTTGGATCACTCTCGTTAGGAGCTATTCTAGCAATGATTGCAATTTTATTAAGATTAGAATTTGTATACGCAATTATGGGAGGTGTCTTTGTTGTAGAGGCACTCTCAGTTATGATACAAGTATTTTCATATAAATTATTTGGCAAAAGAGTTTTTAAAATGTCTCCAATACATCATCACTTTGAACTACAAGGTTGGCATGAATCTAAAATAATCGTAAGATTTTGGATTATAACATTTGTTTTAGTTCTAATTGGCCTTTCGTCATTGAAAATAAGGTAAATGAAAATCAAAACGCTTATACTTGGGTTTGGAATTACTGGTAAATCTTGTGCAAAATATTTTAATAGTATCAATCAGGTATGTAGGATATACGATACAAGATCTGATAATGATCTAAAAGATATTACAGAGTATAGTCAAAATGAGTTTTATTTCAGTAGCTATGATAATAATATCTTGGAAGAAATTGAGACTGTAATTGTAAGTCCTGGTTTTGAACCAAATCACCCACTTTTAACTCAAATACGTAAAAAAGATATATTAATTCAAACAGATATTGATCTTTTCAAATCCATCTATGATGGAAAAGTAATTTCAGTGACAGGCACAAATGGTAAGACAACTGTTGTGCATATGCTTGAAAAGATACTTAAGAGTTCTGGGAAAAAAGCGAGAGCCTGTGGTAACAATGGTATTCCACCTCTTAATCTTATAGATGAAAAATTAGATTATGTCATAATTGAGCTATCAAGCTATCAACTTGAATACATGTCAAATAAATCTAGCGATGTGAGTATTCTTTTAAACATTACGGATGATCATTTAGAAAGACATAAAACTTTTAAAGAATATTCTAAAATAAAAATGAGTATATTTAATAATGGTGGAAAAAAAATTAT
>CAJWMM010000136.1 GCA_913043035.1 uncultured Gammaproteobacteria bacterium
GGTGAATTTATAAAATCACCTGATAGGAATATTGAGGGTATTGTCGAGAGTATCGGATGGAGGTTAACAGTCGTGAGAACTTTTTCAAAAAATGTGTTATATATCCCTAACTCTGCTTTTTCAAATATTATAGTTGAAAATGCGACTCGCATGACTAACAGAAGATTTAATGAAGTTATTGGCGTTAGATATGAGGATATAGATAAAATTCCAAAAATTGTAACCGAAATACGCTTATTTCTTGAATCTCACAATGACATCGATCAAAATAATCCACCAGTTGTTTATTTTACAAGTTTCGAAGCATCTTCATGCGATATCATAGTTTATGCATTTACTAATACGAAAGATTGGCGACAATTTCTAAAGGTAAAAGAAGAAATACTTTTCAAGATAGCTAACATTATCTCTGATAATAATTCTGCCATCGCATTTCCAACCACAACTATTGATTGGGATAAAAAACTATCAGATTAGATTATTGAGATTATTTTGAATTTCAATACATTGTCTTTCGAAATCTTCATTTTGTAATGACATTTTAATTCTTACTTTTGATTCATTGTCGTCTTTATGAAGTTTTTTATAATTTTTTTTATTGGGCTGATAATCAATCGTGACATTTGAATCAATGATTTTCATATAAGTAATCATTTTGTCACCAATCTTATTCTTTAGTTTTCTTAATAGGAGTAAATTTTCTAGATAATCAGGTACTGGTCCAAATATATCAATAAGCTCATCTCTAATAGATAGCAATTCATCTTCCGACTTACATAATGATATTCTCTGATAGTATTTGAGTCTTTGAAATATATCTTCCATATAATAGTCTGGTATTAAGCAAGGCCTGTTAATATCTATAATCAATTGGGGGTTTTCAGTATTCTTTCCAGTTCTCAGTAGATTTATAGTCTTTTTCAGCAGATCTGCAAACATTGCAAATCCAATCTCATACATCTGTCCACTTTGTTCGTCTCCGAGAATTTCTCCTGCTCCTCTTAACTCTAAATCTTTAGTTGCTATCTCTACACCGCCACCGAGACTCTTAATCGAGTCAAGCGCTTCTAATCTATTTTTCGATTTCGATGTAATTTGATTTTTGTTACTTATCAGTAGATAGGCGTATGCTTGAGTCGAGCTTCTTCCAACTCGGCCTCTGATTTGATGTAGTTGAGATAACCCAAATTTATCTGCATTATTGATGATTATTGTATTAACATTCGCGATGTCTAAGCCACTCTCAATAATACTAGTACAAATAATAATATCATATTCTTTATTAATAAAAATATTCATTTCTTTTTCAATTTTTCTATTATCTAATTTTGCATGGATAATTCCGACTGACATGTTTGTATTAATCGATATTATTTTTTCTTTTATTTCAGGTATAGTTTGTATGTCATTATGTACAAAATAAATCTGTCCTCCTCTCTGTATCTCTCTTTCAATTGCATCAGATAGTACTTTGTCATCCCATTCAAGAATTTGAGTAATAATTGATTTCCTATTATCTGGCGGTGATTCAATCAAGCTCAGATCTCTGACATTTGACAAAGCTGAATTAAGCGTCCTAGGAATAGGAGTTGCTGTTAAAGTGATAATATCGATTGTACCTCTATATTTCTTTATTTTTTCTTTAGCTCTAACGCCAAACTTATGTTCTTCATCTATTATTAGTAGACCAATACTTTTAAATGATAATTCATTAGACAATACTGCATGAGTACCTATAAGAATATCTAACTCGCCATTTGATACTTGATTAATAACAACATCTCTGTTTTTCTTCTTTTCAAGTCTTGACAGTTTTCCTATATTTATTGGTGTATTAATAAATCTCTTTTTAAAAGTTTTGTAATGTTGCTCTACAAGTAAGGTTGTTGGAGCTAATAATAGAACTTGTTTATTATTCATTGCTGCAATCAATGATGCTCTCATTATAATCTCTGTTTTACCGAATCCGACGTCACCACATATTAACCTATCCATAGGATACTCACTCGACATATCAGAATGAACATCTGTCATTGTTCTCAATTGATCTTCAGTTTCTGTAAATGGAAATTCCTCTATAAATTTCCTATATTCATTCGTACTTATCTCATACTTATTACCTTTTGATAATTTTCTTTTAGCTTCTATCTCTAATATATCTGTTGCTAGGTCATTAATTCTTTGTTTTGCTTTTCTCTTAATTCTCTGCCATTTATTTGTGCCTAAGTGGTTTAAAGTTATTGTTAAACCACTAGATTTGTTGTACTTCTTAATCTGATCAATAGATGTGACAGGAATATATAATAAATCTTTATTAGCATATTCAATTTTTAGTAATTCTGTCTTAATCCCCTCGATATCCATGTTAATGAGGCCCTGATAAATCCCAATTCCATGATCATCATGAACTACATGGGCACCAATTTGTAAATCAGAGATATCGTTATAATATTCATTAAGACTTCGCTTTCCATGAGTTCTTCTAATCTCGATAGCACGTTTTCCGAAAATGTCAGCAGACCCTAAGAATGCTAGCTTATTTGTATAATCAATGAAGCCCTCTACAAGTGTTCCATTAATCATAGTTACATCATATTTATCAGACTTTCCATCAAGATGACTACAAT
>CAJWMM010000137.1 GCA_913043035.1 uncultured Gammaproteobacteria bacterium
ACTTTTGTTCTAACATTTTACTCAGCCTTTAGGTATTTACAACCATCTCTGAGCCCTGCCTTTGAGACTGTTGAGATCGTTTAGCAAGGTTTTCAATTCATCTAATCAAGTTTATTTTCGCTTACATTGATTAGCTTCAGATATTTCACAAATTGTATGTGTGAAAAATTCTGAGAAGAAGCAAGGCTAAAACCATATAAATCGTATACTTCATGTAGTCAAGAATTTTTTATGTCTTCGAAGGTATTAGTCAAGAAGAAAATAGCACTAATTACTAGCTCCTTATTTGCTTGCAATATGACTTTTATTTTGCCAGTAATTTCTGGAACATATAAAAGTCTATGTCCTGCTTATAAATTAATGGAAATAGAGCAAGAAATTATGGCTAATAAAAAGCCTTTTGAAGATGTAAGTGAATTAGGAGATAAAGTACGAAGAGCACAAAAAAAATGCTTCACTCCGATAGAAGTTACTGGTACTGAAATAATTTCACCTTCAGTTACTATTCCTATAAGTAGGGTAACAATGTGGATAGGAGGAGGAGATTCAAAAACGCGTGTAGGAACTGGTGTTACGACTACAATTCTTTTTGGTCCATTGGGCTTAATGGGCTTTCTAGCTAAGAAACATGAGTATAGTTATACTCTTAATGGATATGATGCTAATGGTGAAAAAGCATCAATACAATTTAATTTTAATAAGAAACAAACAGCCAAAAGACTAATGGCAGAATTGCCTTTATTGACAGGTTTAGGTATGGGGCAAAGAAGAACTATTGATGAAATTAAACAGCTCGAATCTAAAGAGCGTAATATAAGAAGAAATGTTCTTGGTAAATTTGAATCAAATGACACTATTGAGCCACTTAAAAAATAAATAATCAAAATATTAAATTCTTTATAAATGGGACATCTCTTCTTGTCTCATCTTTGTCTCAAGGAATTGTTTGAGACTGTTCTAACTTGTTCTAACAAATTGGCGATTTGGTCTAACACGGAATTTTGCTTGTAATCGATTAGCATTACTTATCTGCATGGAGTTTTTATTCAACGTATAGCAGACTAGGCATACCATCGGTTCTCAAGGGTTAGACAAAACGCTTGTCTAACCTTTTTGTCTAACTTTTTCAATTTATAATTCTAAGTTGAAAAGTTTTTTTGGAGTGTCATACATAATCTTTTTTTGAGCTTCTTTATCTAAACTACCTACCATTAATCTGACATTATTTATTATCTTTCTATAAGTATTTTTAGTTTTTGCTGTTTTCATCTTTCTTAAAAATATATTTGATCCAAGCATCATTCTATCAGGATATTTTTCCAAAAGTGTAGCCCATCTTTCTGCAAATAAAGGTTCCATGTTATTAACGATATGAAGATCATTAAACTTCCAATAGTAAGTCCATGAGGGTCGCATTATCTTGAATGAAGAATATACATTTGGACAAGTTTCGAATAAATCTGCTAAATGATTAGGTTCAAACATACCATTATGTACCAAAACAATTTTAGAATTAATATATCTTTTACAAATATCTTTATACCATTTTTTTACTTCTTCTACATTGTCAATATTGCGTACTGAATGTCGAGGTTCTAAATGAATTAGAATAGGTACTTTATATTTGTCAGAGAGTTTTAATGCCTTATGAAGAAATACATTATCGAGGGGAATAGATATATCTTTTTGTTTATGCTTATCATTAGATAAATGATAATATTTTTCTGATTTATTGTAATGCTGAACCCCAACCTCTCCGATACCAATACAATTACCTGCTTTCAGGTTCAATTCTATTTGTTTTAATAAATTGATTGCTTTATCAAATTTCCCTCGGTGTTCATATGCAACAAAATGAGGAGAGCATAAAGCAGAGAATGATTTATATTTTTTCGAAAACTTTATTGGGTCCCCATATAATCCTTTTATCCTTGGTGGTTCAGAGGTGATTGAATGAATAACACCCAATTCTTTAGTCATTTGGATCATATTTTCAGAATCTATTAAAGGCTTATTTCTGCCTTTTTTTCTTAAAAACTTTCTTAGCTGTCCCCAATAAGCATGAGTATGATGCAGTACGTCGATAATCGGACCATTATATTTATCTTTAGGATTAGTCTCTCTCGTGGAATAACCTTCTAATTTTGAAAAGGTCCTTAGTTCCTCAACTCTATTACCGAATCCTTGTTTGGTAGCAACATCAGCAAAGGTATCTGCTTTTGCTTCTATAAAAAATAGTAGTGAAAATAGGAATAATCCAAAGGAACCAAAATAAGTAGCCCATCTTTTTACATCATCTTCTGTTTTGAACGATGAGTTCTCAAATTTATATACAGATATATTTTTCATGATTCTTGAACTCATCGTTTTACTGATGAAATCGTCATCAGTTGTATAAGATTAAACTTTTCTATTACCAGTCTGATTCAATATTTCAGATAACACTAGATTACTTAGTTTTATGTATGGGGTTTTATACGCTCGTCTGGTTGTCTAACTTTGTCTAACTTTTTAGCGTTTATGTCTAACCGCGATTTTTGCTTGTAATCAACTGATATAAATGGACGTTATGGAGTTTTTATTCAACGTATAAGCGTCCAGTCATAGCAAGGGTTCTCAAAGGT
>CAJWMM010000138.1 GCA_913043035.1 uncultured Gammaproteobacteria bacterium
ATCTTACTGACACAAGCGAGTCGTTCGGTCTTCCCGCCACTGCTGATCTTATGTTCGCTCTTATTAGTACAGAGGATCTTGAGGAGCTTGGGCAAATAATGGTTAAACAATTAAAGAACAGATATAATGATCCAACCATCTATAAAAGGTTTGTGATTGGAGTTGATCGTGCAAAGATGAGATTATATGATGTTGAGCAAAAGGCACAAGACGATATTCTTGACAGTGGACAGGAAGAAGAGTATAATGAACAAAAGCAGAAACCTAAAAAATCATTCGCAGAGTTTAAATTCTAATGACCGAATCTAAAAAGAATAAAATTAATCTTTATGATCGTTATATTATGCAAGGTGGTGATATGACTCTTGATGAAATTGAAACTTTTGTTAAAAATAGTTTGGGTATGAGTAATGTGCCACTTAAGAAAGATATGTTTGATGATTTTATGATTATGATTATTGAAGAACTTAATAATAGACAGAAGTAATGACTAAAAAAATTGACTTTGATAAGTACGCTCTATTCGTGGATGGTGTCACATCCGATTCCAGTAAAGATTATAAATCTTTCCTTGATAGTATTGAATATCTTGACGGAGAAGGTTCCAATGTTCAGCGGCTTCTTACTGCTGCTGTTGGTATTAGTGCTGAAGGTGGTGAGTTTATGGAGATCGTTAAGAAGATGTTATTCCAAGGTAAACCTTGGGACGAGCATAATCGAAAGCATCTTATTATTGAGTTGGGTGACGTTATGTGGTATGTAATGCAAGCATGTAAAGCATTAGATGTTTCAATTGAAGAAGTGGTAGCAGGTAATGTAGATAAATTAAAGAAGAGATATCCTGGTGGAGAGTTTAATGTCTACCAATCAGAAAATCGTAAGGAGGGAGACCTATGAGGGATCAATTAATCAGAGCACTTTTAGCACATGCTAATGGTGATATTCAAAAACATGTTGCAAATGTAGAGGTTTATTTAACTAATCCTGCAGGTATCGGTGAGCATTCTGATATAACAGAAGCAATCGAAACTGAATTAAATATAATTGCTAAGTATCAAGATCAAGTAGAAGTAATAAATAAATACTTCAAAAAGTAAATAGATGGCTAACCTAGTCACTGCTGGAGAAATATTACCTTTAATAGAACCAACTCTATCTACTGCGAATATTATCAACATCAAAGATACTCCTAAAATTTTAGAGTATCGAGTTGAAAGTGATGATAGATCCGTAGACAGAGATAAGGTAGAACAAATTTTAGATAAGAATAATATTACCTATGGTGAATTGACCAGAGATGTTGGTGGATTTGGTGGGTCTGAGATTGTTACTTTCGACATGAAGAGAGTAAGAATAATCTACAAACTTAAAGGTAGTAGAGGTTCTGGTGGTGGTGCAGAGGCAACTACATTAACAGAATCAGCACAGTGTTTATATGCTGCAATTGCATTTGGATTGGGAAGAGAAATAACAAGTAATGATATAACACAAGATAATGTTAAAAAATATTCAAAACTTTTTGATATAAATGAAACCAACGAAAGAATTTTAAATGAGTTACCTGACGAATGGGTTGAATCATCTTTACTTGGTGCAAATAAATTATATCAAACATTTAAAGGTAAGGGTAAATATGTTTTTCACAGAGGTTCAAAAGAAGTTGATAAGATAGAAGCAGCTTTTAAACGAGTATCCAAAAACGAAAACGTTAGAATTAACATAAACAAATGGAATCCCTCTGATATATGGATGATTAGTGATGATTTTTCTTTTAGTTTTTTTGATAAAGAGAATACAATATTAGGACTTAATCAAGTTATACAAGAAAAGTTAGAAGAGAATATTTTGATTGGTGTATCTCTTAAAAAAATTATTGGAAATGTAAGAATTTCTGTGAAAAATATATTCAGAGATATGAAAACTTGTAAGTATTATGATGGATATGAATACAGTAAGAAATCAATTGATGGTTATGTATTACTTACAGGTGGAACAAAAATACAGTATAGATCTTTTGGTGCAGGTGATGGATTGACTGGATGGCAAGGTGAGGTAAAAGGTGCAAATGCAAACCAAGGTAAAATATCTTTAGGTCCTACGAACCTTATACTTAAAAATCATGGTCAAAAAACAATACCTACAGATGCTGCCAAGAGAGTTAGAGATGAACCTGATAAAGTATTCGCAGAAATATCAAAAGGACTTACAAAATATGCAAGAATGACAAAAGCAGAAATAAACAAATTAGAGAATGATCCAAAAATTTATACACTTAAATTTTTATATTCAAAATTACAAGTGACACAATTACTTGATATATTAGAGAATAAGTTATTAAAGAAAGACAAAAGGAATCAAATAGTCGAAGATTTATATCTCTATGCATCTAGTCAATCTAAATATTCATCAGCATATTATAAATTAGAATGAAACAAAACATCCCAATCAAAGACCTCATGGATTCATTTGAATCTGATGAAAAGAATAAAGGTAGGAGATATCGTGAGTTCTTATATTATTGCTTTACGAAGTTCGAGGAACAGATTAAAAAAATTAAATCTAAAAAGATAATAAATAAGTATGAAACTATGAGAAAAAATACTTTTAGTTACTTAAT
>CAJWMM010000139.1 GCA_913043035.1 uncultured Gammaproteobacteria bacterium
CTTTTTGTTGACATCAAAGCACCAGCATGTATAAAAGTATTCTCATAATGACTGGTGAGATTCAAAAGTCTATTAAAACCAAGTAATTTAAAATAATTATCATCGATGATAAACGAACAAGAATATGCATCCCCCTTAATATGTTCTTGAATATACGAATTTGATTTCCTAGGGGAGACTTGACTGATATCGTATCCCCCACAACTATTAAATGGTTTAAACAAATATTTTTTATCTGAAGATAAAGGACCTTCTTGTATAGAATATGTTTTCGGATATTTTAATCCGCAATCTCTCAATGCTTCCGCAAAATTCTCTATGTATCCAGACTTATCTAGAAGAGATAAATTATTTCCACAGATAGAAAGTTTTGACTCTATGAGGTCATATAAATAATTTCTCCCCTCTAAACCTGAAGCATATATACATTTCGTATTTTTATTACACAGACAATTCTCCTCTAAAAAACTAGATAGATGTTCCTTTGAACTGAGAGTTTTTGTATCTAGAGATACATTTATAGTGATTGGTTTATATCCTAATTCAAGAAGTTTTATTTCTAAATATGCTGTATCATAACCAATAAGCAAAAATGAAGTGTCACTATACATCTTTTTGAGCAAACTCAAATGCATGCTCAAAATGTAGATAAACTGGTTTATCACAGGTATACATGAGTTTTAAACAATCATGTTGAGATTTATACTTAACATTACCTATTGCTAGTGCACCAATAGAGTAGGTTTTAGATGAGGTATTTTTCATTTCGACCACATCATCCATTGCGTCAACGCCTGCAATACCGGATGGTGGTACCGCATTAACATCTGCACATATTTTCAAGTTCTTGGCAACGGTCACAAGATTATCATCCATCAATTGTATTCCTGCGGCTCCTGTATTGAAAACTACATCAACATCTTGAAGTATTGTTTCTTTGTTAGCATCCACACCAGGAACAACTGACTCAGATCCATATCTATCATTGCAGATATCAACCACTTTTGAAGTTTTCTCCTCACTCCGACCAATGAGTGTTACATTATTGCCTGCTTTGGAACTTATAACTGCGGATGCAACCCCGACTGGACCCGTTCCACCAAGAATTGCAATCTTCAGCCCTTTGAACTCTTGATCAAATTTATCTTTAAGTGCTTTTTCAGTTTTTGCTACCATTCCTGCTGCTGTAGTAAATGCACCGCTTGGATCAGCAAAAACTGGTACCTCAAATGGAGGAACCATGTGTTTTTTTGTTTCTTTTAACATATCCATAGCAACATGCGTATCTCTGCCACCAATAAATATTGCTGTTTTCTTTAATGTTGATGGAGAGCGTGAAAAAATTGTATCTTGAACAAGAGCTTGAACTTCCTCCATAGTGACGTTTGTATATGGTATAACCGATTGCCATCCTGCATCAAAAGCCATGTTTGCATCAAAGGGGCTTATGTTTTTCTCCGGCGTTATCATGTGTAGTAAATATGGTTTTTCCATGTTTTGCTCCTGTATTTTTAGATAATTTTATGCTTGCAACCTGTATTAGAAATTTCAACAATTTGATAATTTAGATTATTATACACTTTAAATTTAGATTCCATAGCTTTTATCAAATCTTCAGCCTCTGCTTTGGATTCAACAAAAATATAAGATAATGGCCCCCACGAGCTTTGGCCAACACCTTTAAATCCTGAGTTAGTCACAAATCTAATTATCTTTGCAATATCATTGCTTAAATAGGTATCTTTTTGATTAGATTTATAAAATCTTGATGTCATTTTCTGATAGCGATGTAGGTTATCACAAAAGTTACTAAAATCTTTATATAGTATGGAGGGAAAAAGTCCTCTCATTAATATGAAACTTAACTCTTTATTAATTGTTTCTATTTTATTTTTTTTTCTATCAAAAAATTCGCTCTCTTTTCTTCCAAAAGAGCCTCTTCGAGAAGTATCATTTATTAAAATAATATGCCATCGTTTGGGAAATTTTAGATTAAATAATGTTTTCGGGTATAGACGACCTTTTTTACATCCATCAACAATAAATCCACCATTATAAAATGTTCCAATTCCAATTCCAGATCTTTTGCCTCGTGATGACAATTGAATACACTCATCTTTAGAAAGATTTAAATTTAGTAGGATATTAATTGCATGAATGAAAGATAAGGATAGCTGAGTTCCCGACCCAAGACCAATATGCTTAGGTGGACTATTAATAATTTCAAGCGCATAATTTTTGTTTATATTTTTGTTCTTAAGTATTTGATTTATCTGATCTACCTTAACGTTACTCAATGAAGATTGAGATTTTTTCACAGATTTTGCAGATACGACTGTTCTAAATGCATTTATAGCCAAGCCTATACTGCCGAATGAGTAATCTAAGTCTTTGTTTATTCCATAAAAACCTAAATGTAATCTTGCTGGTGAATCTACTATTACTTTTTTGTCACTAAAGTTCATCGACATATGCCTTCATTTGAACATATATTCTAAACCTTTTGTGTATAAACATATATCGTTTTAATGTAAAATAAGTAAGAAATATTCGCATGAAACCTGATAATAAACGCTATATAACTTGTCCTTTTTGCTCATTACACTGTGATGACAT
>CAJWMM010000140.1 GCA_913043035.1 uncultured Gammaproteobacteria bacterium
AGATACACTACACCCATGACCATATTGTGTATGTATGATTCAAGTAGAACTCCGCATTTTTGAGCCGTTGAATGACTCCAAAAAGTTTAATCTAATTAATTGATTTAAAGCAAGGTTTAAGTAAAACTTGTGTAATAAATAGGCTTAGATTGTTTTTTAAATAATAAACAATTGATTTATATATAGATGAAAAAATATTTACTAATAGGGGCAATCCTAATGAAAGCTTGTAACCAGTCACCTACACCACCAGTTGCGGATAAGGAGCAATATGAGATCGTAGCAGGTAATGATTCTCGAATGGATAATTATTATTGGATGAGATTAACGGACAAACAAAAGTCCGCAAAAAGTTATGATTCTCAAACACAAAAAGTTGTCGATTACATTGCTCTTGAGAACCAGTATAAGAATGAAAGTCTTTCACATACAAAGCAGCTTCAGGAAAAGCTTTATAATGAAATGGTTTCTAGAATCAAAAAAGATGATAAAACCGTACCTTACTTAAAAAATGGATATTATTATTATTCAAGATTTGAAAAAAATAAAGAATATGCTATCCATTGTCGAAAGAAAGAATCACTAGATGCAAAAGAGGAAATAATATTAGATGAGAATAAATTGGCAGAAGGATTAGATTATTTTACCCTTTATGGTAAGTATGTGAGTCCAGATAACAATTGGCTTGCATTTAATATTGATACCCTCAGTAGACGTTTTTATACAATCTATTTCAAGGATTTACGTACGGGTAAGATATTAGATACCTCTATCCCTAATACTGAAGGTGATGATATAGCTTGGGCAAATGATAACAAAACTATCTTTTATACGACAAAGAATAAAACGACTCTTTTATCAGAAAAGATATATCGTCATAAACTAGGCACTAATACAAGTAATGATGTTCTTGTATATCATGAGAAAGATATTGAATTCTATACAGGTGTATATCGCGCAAAGTCCGGGAAATTTATTATCATTTGGAATAACAGTACTTTAGTAAGCGATTATCATATTCTAAATGCTGATGACCCTGATGGTGATTTTGTGAATTTTACTCCTAGAGGCTCAGCACACGAATACACCATAATACATCAAGGAAATAGTTTTTTCATTATGACTAATTGGAATGCCAAAAATAATCGTTTAATGGAAGTTCCAGATAAACAAACTGAAATATCTAATTGGAATGAGGTAATCCCCCATAGGGAAGACGCCCAGATCTTAGAGATTGATTCTTTCAAAGACCATATTGTCATAAATGAAAGAATTGATGGTTTATCTCAATTACGAGTTTTTGATCAAAATTCCAAGGTTGACCATTATATAAGTTTTGAAGAAGACGCCTATGCATCTTATATATCAATTAATATGGAGTACGATACTAATATTTTACGATATGCGTTTAGTTCTCTCATAACGCCAAGATCTATCTTTGATTACAATATGGATAGCAAAGAAAATACGCTAATGAAAGTGGAAGAACCTGTGGATGGTTATACTTCAGCAGATTATCATTCGGAAAGAATTTATATAGATTCCAGAGATGGTATTAAAATCCCAATTTCACTTGTATATAAAAAAGATAAAAAATTAAGTGGCCCACAAAACTTGCTTTTATATGGATATGGTTCTTATGGTTCTACTGAAGACCCGTATTTTAGTAAGACGAGAATAAGCTTACTTGACAGAGGTTTTATTTTTGCCATTGCGCATGTGAGAGGAGGCCAGATATATGGACGCCAATCTTATGATGATGGTAAACTATTTAATAAGATGAATACTTTTTATGATTTTATAGATGCAGGTAAATATCTAATTAAGCATAATTATACGGATTCTGATCATCTTTTCTGTTCTGGCGGTAGCGCAGGAGGGCTTTTAATTGGAGCTGTAATTAATATGGAGCCAGAGTTGTGGAAGGGAGCCATAGCTGCAGTCCCATTTGTTGATGTTGTCACAACTATGCTGGATCCAACAATTCCGCTTACATCAAATGAGTGGGATGAATGGGGAGATCCTAGAGAAAAACCTTATTATGATTATATGCTTTCTTATTCGCCATATGACCAAGTAGATTATTTAAAATACCCCAATTTATTAGTAACCGCAGGATTTTTTGATTCTCAGGTTCAATATTGGGAACCATTAAAATGGGTAGCAAAACTTCGTGAATATTGGCAAGGGGAGAATAAACTTTTTTTACATACTGATATGGAATCTGGCCATGGTGGTAAATCCGGTAGGTTCAGACGTTATAAGGATTATGCCTTGAATTATGCGTTTCTTCTACATGTGGCTGGTATAAAAAAATGAGACGATAACTATAGCAGGTGTGAATTCTTTGTTACAAAAACTATTTCACCAATAACAACTTTTAATACCCCAGCTGCTGGGATCGCAAAGAGCATCCCAAGAGGACCGATAAGAGTTCCGCCAATTAGTAATACAAGCATAACAGCCATGGGATGTAAGCCAACACTTTCCCCAACAACAAGTGGCGTGATGAAATTATTATCGATCTGTTGAACTATAATAAACATTAAAACAATGTCCA
>CAJWMM010000141.1 GCA_913043035.1 uncultured Gammaproteobacteria bacterium
GTTTGAGTTTGGCTTGGCTTTTTCTTTGTAACTACCTTAAGATCTTTTTTAGTAATTTCTTTATTATCTGATGTTTGAATTAAAAGTTTATTTTTTAGTGATTTGATTTCATAAGATTTTACTCTTTTTTTAGTATTTTTAATAACCACGAGTCTCACATTTGGCTTCTTCTTTAATACGCCCAAGCATGCTTTATCAGTACTAGGCGCAACTATTACCTCGACGAATTGTTTATTCAAAATTTTTGCTAAAAGCCTGGTTGTCAATCTTCGATTAATTGCTATTATCCCACCAAATGATGAAATCGGGTCACATTTGAAGCTTCTTTGATAAGCTAACTCTATAGATGAACTCTCTGATACTCCGCAAGGGTTAGCATGTTTTACTATGACGCATGCAGGTTTAGAGAATTGCTGGACACATGAATGGGCACAATCTACATCTACAAGATTGTTATATGAAAGTTCTTTACCAGATAATTTTGAAAAATTAAAATTATCGAAATTTGGCGATGAGATTTTATAAAGCACAGCATCTTGGTGAGGATTTTCACCGTATCTGAGTGTTGAGTCCTTCTCAAGGTCTATAGATGTAAAAGGATCACCTAAAACAGTTTCATTTTTAGAGTCATCGTTTAAATAACTTGTTATAACTCGATCGTATTGGGAGGTATGATTATATACCTTCGCAGCTAATTTTTTTCTTAGCTCTAAAGTGGTTTTACCACTGTTTTGTATCTGCTCTAATGCAGTCACATAGTCGTCAGGATCAACAAGAGTAGTTACTCGATAGTGATTTTTCGCTGCAGCTCTTAACATAGCAGGCCCGCCAATATCAATGTTCTCTACAGCATTATCAAAAGTGCACTTAGGATCAGCAATTGTTTTGAGGAATGGATATAGATTAACAATTACTATATCTATTAACTTATAATTATCATTTAATTTATCCAAGTCATTTGCTTTTCTTGCTAAAATCCCTGCATGTATTCTAGGATGCAAAGTTTTTACCCTGCCATCTAGGATTTCCTCGAAATTAGTAAAATCAGATACTTTAATTATTTTTACTCCATATTTTTGTAAATATTTTGCAGTTCCACCTGTGGAAATGATTAGATAGTTGAGGTTGACTAAAGTTTTTGCGATTTTTTCGATGTTCGTTTTATCAGAGACGCTTATAAGAGCAATTTTTTTCTCTTTATCTGACATTATCAAGCGCTAATTCCATATTCTTTGATTCTCTTGATTAAAGTCCCTCTATTGATGCCAAGATAATCTGCGGTTTTAGTTACATTGCCATTTAGATGCTTCAAAACAGTTGATATCAGAGATTTTTCTACTTCAGATATAAAAAGATTATGCAAATTATTTACTCCTTGTCCATTCATTTTATCGATATAAGTAATTGTTTCATTCTTAATGATTTTACTTAGCGACGAATTTACCTTTTTAAGTGATTTTTTCATTTTTTAAAAACTGGCCCCCGGATATTTGATTATATCGACGTTGAAAATTAATAAATGGTCTAGATATATTACAATTATAATAACAAACTATAAAGTGAAAATTATCTTTTTCTTTATTAAATATTAATGAACACAATTGCTATGATTTAGATGAAACAGGATGAATATTATGTAATCAATGTTAGAATGATTATAATTATTAGCGAAAATTTAATATTGTAATGGCAAAAATATCTAAATGTGTAATATTTGGTGGTACAGGATTTGTTGGATCAAATTTTGCTCAAAAATTATCACCACTTGCCACAGAAATAGTTGTTGTTACCAGAAATATTGAGAGGAATAAATCTCTTAAGATGATTCCTAATTTAAAATTAGTTCCTGCAAGTATAAGTGACTCTAAATCAATCAGAGATATTCTAAAGAACGCAGAGATCGTTGTAAATACAGTTGGTATTTTAAATGAATTTGATCAAATTAATACTTTCGAAAATATTCATTTCAAGTTTCTTCAACGTCTATCACAAGAAATCAAGGTAAATAAAATAAAACGTTTCCTTCATATAAGTTCACTGAATGCGAAAGCGGATCAGATGAGTGACTATCTGCATACAAAAGGCAAAGCAGAAGAGTTCATACTTAATGAAATGAGTTCATTTTGTAATACTACTATATTCAGACCATCGATCGTATTTGGTGAGGAAGATTCTTTCTTTAATAAATTCGCAAAACTCCTAAAATTTATCCCGATATTTCCACTCGCTTGTCCCTCTGCAAAATTTCAACCTATCTACGTCGGTGACTTAACTGACTATATGATCAACTGTATATCTGATATTGAAACTTATAATGAGAAGATCGATATGGTAGGTCCTAGAACTTATACTTTTAGTGAGTTAATTAAACTTACGACTAAAACCATGGGTGTCAAAAGAATTATAATTCCGCTTAATGACCCTCTCTCAAAGATACAGGCATATGTTTTTCAAAATCTACCTGGGAAACTTTTTACCATAGATAATTACCATTCACTGCAAATTGATAGTGTGAGTGAAAATGGTTATGTAGGTAAGACGACTGTAGAACAAAAGT
>CAJWMM010000142.1 GCA_913043035.1 uncultured Gammaproteobacteria bacterium
AAAACAAAGAAATTGAAATAGAAATCTATTTTCCAGTAAATAAGCGTATTACGTCTAAATCTATGGTTATTAACGAAGGTACAACTTTAAAAGAATTTTTAAATGGTATAAATTTCAAAGATTTCGATTTGATGGATGATATTAGTTTTGGAGTTTTTGGTAAAATTAAAGATCCAGACTATATTTTAAAAGAATTTGATAGGGTAGAAGTCTGTCATAATGCATCTGCTGATCCAAAGAAATCAAGAAAGTTGCGAGCAAAAAAAAGCCATAAGTCTTGAATTAGTACTAATCTGAGATTATATTAATAAGTGATATATCATGAAAAATGATTCAACTTTAAAGGAAGCAGGACTAAAGGTAACTCACCCAAGAGTTAAGATACTCGAACTTTTCCAGTCAAACCCACACAGTCATCTTAGCGCAGATGATATCCACAATAGTCTGATAAAGAAAGATGAGAATATCGGTCTAGCGACCATATATAGGGTACTAACTCAATTAGAGGAAGTTGGGTTAATTCAAAAGAATCACTTTGATGATAATTCGTCTTCTTATGAGATAAAGAAACAACACCATGATCATCTGATTTGCAATGTATGTGGTAAAATTATTGAATTTACAGATGATGACTTAGAGGAATTGCAAGAGAAAATATCTAAACGCCACAATTTCGTCTTAGATACACACGTTATGACTTTGTTTGGGACATGTACGAACGGTGAGTGCAACTCAAATAAAAAAGATTAAGATCTACCTCCCCATTTCAGTTTTTTATTTAGTATTTGAAAATAGTTATATTCGACAGGATGTAAAATCTTAAGCTTACTTTTGCTTTTCATAATTTCAATTATCTTGGATTTTTCAAAATTATTATTATTTGATCCATCTACAGTTGTCATCGTATGATTGACAGATAGTTCGTCAACCTCTATTTTTATTTTGTCTTTTTCATTTATAATTATAGGCCTATGACTATAGGTGTGTGGTGATATAGGCGTACAACAGATCACATTAGAATTTGGGCTAACAATAGGACAACCATTAGACATTGAATATGCTGTAGATCCTGTTGGAGTTGCAATAATAATCCCATCTGAGCGCTGGACGTTAATAAGAAAATTATTTACAAAGATTTTCATCTTAATCATTTTTAGCTGTCCGAAGTTATGGATGACAATATCATTAAGTGATGTAGATTTATTAATTTTATTTCCTATATCTTTAATCTTTGCGTCAAGCATCATTCTACTATCGATTATATAATCCCCACTAATTATTGCTGTAACTTGTTTGAGTGCTTGTTTTTTATCTATATCTACTAAAAATCCTATTTTCCCATAATTGATGCCTAATATTGGTATGTTTAAGTTTATTGCGATCTTTGAAGCGGTTAGGAACAAACCATCACCACCAAATACTATTATTAAATCAGATTCAATTTTAGATTTTGTAAATATAAAATCATTATTGATAATTTCATTTGTTGACTCAACTTTTGCATATCCTTTATATTGAGAGATCAAAGTAAGTTTTACTTTATTCTTTTTTAGATGATTAATTATTTTTTTAATATTTGCATTAGCAAAATATTTCTGATGCGAATATATAATTACTTTTTTAATTTTTTTCATCAAACTCTTCTAATAAGATATTTTAAAATATGTATTAACAACCATTATAGATTAATTTACTATATCCATAAATGCAAAAATTTAAAGAAAGCAGAGAAGAAATAGCTCGTATCGTAGAGCAAGTCAAGATTGTAGCCATTTCTAAAGATATCACTATTTCAACCGCCGAATCATGCACTGGAGGCAAGCTAGCTGAGAGCCTCACAAGCATTCCTGGTTCATCAAATTTTTTTGATTCTTCCATTATTGTCTATTCAAATTCGTCTAAAGTTAAGTTACTTGGTATCTCGCAAGAGACAATCAATAATTATGGTGCAGTTTCAGAAAAAGTGGTCCAAGAAATGACAATAGGGCTTCTAGAAAGAACAGGGTCTGATGTTGGGATAGCTATATCCGGAATAATGGGTCCGGATGCAGATGACACAGAGAAAGATATAGGTACAGTTTGGCTCTCTATTAGATCTAAGAGAAAGCATTTGACAAAAATGCTCAAACTTAAGGGGGATAGGGAATCTAACAGACAATTGAGTGTTCTCAATGGATTAACTTACTTATCTGATTTCATTGACGGAGTTTAATTGATATCATATTAGTATAATTAATGAATTAGAGGTCAAACTACAATATGGAAGAGAATAAACAAAAAGCACTACAAGTAGCGATTGGGCAAATTGAAAAAGACCATGGCAAGGGAGCTTTAATGAAGCTAGGTGAGGGTGCATCCTATCCTGATATAGAGGCTGTTTCTACTGGTTCGCTTACTTTGGATGTTGCTCTAGGCATAGGTGGTTTACCGAAAGGAAGAGTTATTGAAATATATGGCCCAGAATCATCCGGAAAAACTACAATGGCACTTCAGGTAATAGCTGAAACGCAAAAAGAAGGTGGCACAGCTGCATTTATAGATGCAGAACATGC
>CAJWMM010000143.1 GCA_913043035.1 uncultured Gammaproteobacteria bacterium
TGAGGATCTTATCCTTAGCTTTTTCAAAATCTTCCATATCGACAATTTTTTTACTTGCTCTTGCAGCAAATAGAGCAGCTTCATTAACCAAGTTAGCTAGATCTGCCCCTGAAAAACCAGGTGTTCCTCGTGCAAGTAATTTCGGTTTAACATCATTTGCAAGTGGCGTCTTTTTCATGTGAACTTTCAAAATCTGTTCTCTACCTCTAATATCTGGCAATGGAACAGTTACTTGCCTATCAAATCTTCCGGGTCTCAAAAGTGCAGGATCTAATACATCAGGTCTGTTGGTAGCAGCAATTACTATTACTCCTTCGTTTCCTTCGAAGCCATCCATTTCAACAAGTAGTTGGTTAAGTGTTTGTTCTCTCTCATCGTGGCCGCCGCCTAAACCTGCCCCACGATGTCGTCCGACTGCATCTATCTCATCGATAAATATGATACAAGGTGCGTGTTTTTTAGCTTGTTCAAACATATCTCTTACACGTGATGCGCCTACACCTACAAACATCTCGACGAAATCTGAGCCTGAGATTGTAAAAAATGGAACTTTTGCTTCACCTGCTATAGCTCTAGCAAGCAATGTTTTACCAGTACCCGGTGATCCATTCATGAGAACTCCTCTTGGTATTTGACCACCAAGATTTTGAAATTTAGCAGGGTCCTTTAAAAAATCTACGAGTTCTTTAACTTCCTCTTTAGCTTCTTCTACACCAGCAACATCTTTGAAAGTTACTTTTACTTGGTCTTCGGTTTGCATTTTAGCTTTACTTTTACCAAATGACATCGCACCTCTTCCACCACCAGCACCGCCTTGCATTTGACGCATAAAAAATATCCAAACACCTATAAGTAGCAAGAATGGAAACCAATGAATAAAAATCTGAGCTAAAAATGACTGTTTCTCAGGCGCCTTACCAGATATTTTTACTTTACTATTAAGTAACTCTCCAACAAGCGCTGAATTATCAGTCTCTGGACTAAATGTCATGAACGTCTGTCCTGATTTCAGTGAGCCTGTAATTTCTCGACCTGATATAACCACAGATTCAACTTGGCCAGTTTGCACTTGTTGCATAAATTCAGAGTAATTATATTCTTCTGAAGCCGTATTACGACCACCCATACCACTAAACAGCGACATCAATACAACCGCTATTACAGTCCACACTAATAAATTCTTTATTAAATCACTCATTTATTCATTCCTTAGAATCATTCTAGATTCTGCCCGTTGTATTGTCAATCAAACAACTACTTTATATTAATATTAACAGTCTTTGAACCCTTTACAAACAATGTATATCTCTGAGCTATTCTTTTTTGAGGATTTCGGTTTAAAAACCTCAATTTTTCTAAAGCTTATCTCAAGTATACTGCTTATCTCCTTTAGTCTAGGGCCATTAAACTGCTTGATTATCAAATTACCTTCTTTTTCGAGGAGTTTATTCGATATTTGCAGCACATTCTCAGTCATACTAGTAAAATTAGCCTGATCAATATCTGCTATACCAGTAATGTTGGGGGCAATATCTGATAATACAAGATTAAATTTACAATTAAATTTTTCAGTCAATATATCTATTAATGATAAATCGCTAATATCGTATCTAAAAAATTCTGCACCTTGAATACGGTCAATCTCAAGTCGATCTACTCCAACAATCGATTTGAGGTTAGGGAAGCTGGAAAGCACTTGTAACCAAGACCCTGGCGCGCAACCAAGATCAAGAACATTCCTGCTATCTTTTATTAGATTAAATTTTTCCTCTAATTCAATTAACTTGTATGCGGCTCTGGATTTATAATCATTTTTTTTTGATAGCCTTACATAGAAATCATTACTATGAGACTTGAGCCAGTTAGATTTTTTGTTACCAGACATTATTAGAGTATAGCATTGAAAAAAAAGTCTTGGTTGCTATGATAACTTATCTATGAGTTTTACAAAAAAAATTCTCTTTGCGATGGCGGCTGGTATTATAATAGGTATAATTCTCAATCTCTATCTCTCAAATGATAGTGTAATCAAAGATTTCTTAATATCAAATATATTTGAAACTATAAGTGTACTTTTTCTAAGCTTGCTCAAAATGATTGTATTACCGTTAATTTTTGTATCTATAATATGCGGGACTCTCTCAATTAGTGATCCAAATAAACTCACCAGACTAGGATTTAAAACGATTCTTTTATACATGCTTTCAACAGTTATTGCTATAAGTATTGCTCTAATAATTTCAAATGTGTTTCCTTACAGCATAAATGAAATTCAAGAAAATTCACTTAGTGGGCTTAATATTAACGAACCTAAAATATCTGAGAAAAACTTTATACTAAACTTCATACCAGAAAATTTTTTCTTTGCACTATCATCTGGTAATGTACTCCAAGTTTTATTTTTTGCTCTGTTTATGGGGATAACTGCTTCCTCTATCAAAAATGAGATACCGGCGTTTGTAGATTTGATGGAGAACCTCAATCAAATACTAATAAATGTTGTTTTTGTAATTATTAAAATTACACCATTGGCAGTCTTTTGCTTATTA
>CAJWMM010000144.1 GCA_913043035.1 uncultured Gammaproteobacteria bacterium
ATTCTCAGATGTAACTCAGATGACATGCCTATAATATATAGATTTGTTCTAACACAGTTATTCTCAGACTCTTCATTTTTTGGATTGCTTACTCTTGACGGATCATTACCCACAAAAATTATTTTTTCGCATGAATCAATTAAATACACAACAGCAGATCTAATTTTTGAATGTATCCACCTATTTTTAGATAAGTTCACCGATACTCAGATTGATGAAAAATGGAGTATAATATTTGATGATGTCTCAAGAAAAGATGATATGTCTCATTATGAGTATGTAGGTGATTTCTGGAATAAATTTACATTGGATAGTAAAAAAAGGAAATATAATGGTCCAAAAAAGGAAGAGTTTATTAATATGATTATCAAGAAAAAGATATATATTGAATTTAGAGATAGTGGTAAAACTTGATGTCCAATCAAAACAAATCAGTCACGGTGGAGTAATAGATTTATTTGAGAAAGTGTGTCTTAACAACAATTATCGGAGTCATCACAACAACCATCACTGCAACAGGTACTACTGCACTCCCCAGTCTTGCAACCATCACTACAACAACCATCCGCACAGCAAGTGTATTTACAACAAGTCTCAACTGTATCCATCTGTTCTGTCATAATAGCCTCTTTTTAATTAGTATATTTTCAATCTATACCGAATAATGAAATATGTCTATACCCATGTAATACTTTAAGTAAAAGAATGATTTAATTTGGAGAACAAATCATTGAATATTTATCTTTTACGTCATGCAGAATCACCAATGAGCTCACTTATTGATGACCATAGTAGACCTTTATCCGATACAGGCAAAGAGGATGCATCCACATTAGCAAAGTATATTTGTGATAATAAAATATGCTTTGACCTTACACTATGCTCCACATCAGATAGAACCAGAGAAACATTGACAATTATTAAAGACCGTTCTTCAAATTCATTCCAGGAAATAAATTATTTAGATGAGCTTTATAATGCCTCAAAAAATAAAATACTAGAAGTTATTAGCAGGCATACTACTCAATGTATTTTGGTTGTCGGCCACAATCCTGGTATATCCAAATTAATATCAGACTTCGCAGGTCTTGATGAGAGTAATTTCCCACCGTGTGTATTCTCGAATATCGTGACTAACGAAGATGATTTATTATCTGTTAAATCCATGTTTATCGTAAGGCCGGAAAATAAAGAAGTAATTGATTTACTATAACTGACTTTATAATACTATTAAGTTATGAAAAGGATTTTTATTGTGTTTGGTCATCATAATGTTACTGGCTCATTCAATGCAGCTATTAGGGACAATTTTATCAACGAGGTTAAGAAAAATGGCCATGAGATAGATTTAGTAAATTTGTTTGAAGAAGAGGAGCAACTTCCGTTCTATAACTCAAATTTCAATCCACCACCAAAAAAAGTACTAGATTATCGTGATCGTTTAGAAAATTCAGATGTAATGTTTCTAATTGGTTCTTGTCATAACTTAAGGATGAATGCAATACTAGAAAATTGGATAGATTGGGTACTTCATCCGAAATGGTTTTTCTCGTACAAGTCAATGTTTCCAGAAAGTAAGTATTTTAAAAACTACGGTTACCCTGTTCCTGGAGCTATGAAAGGCAAGCTTGGTATAGTATCTATCACCTACGGAGGTCCTATGTTTTCTTATTTCAATTTCTCAATATTTGACAACATACCTTATAGGAGGATAAAAAAATCTGTTTTTAAACTAGGCGGCCTAAAAACAAAATATCTTCGTTTTTACTCTGTTTTGCCAAATATGAGCAAAGAAGAGTTTAACAATCACATGCTAAGAGTGCGCAATTTAGCAAGAGGTTTGTAGTACAATAAGTATATTAAATTATATTTTATAAAGTTTTTATGTGTGGTCGATTTTCATTAAGTAATACTGAAAGTGTCAAATCAAAGTTTGATGTTGATGTGGAGGCTAGATTTAATATATCACCCGGGACAGATGTAAACATTCTTGCATCTGGCCCTTTAGTTTTGCCATGGAATTTATCACCCCCATGGGCTAAAAAACCCATGAACTTAATTAATGCTAGATATGAAACATTACATGAAAAACCATCCTTTAGAGATACATCTCGCTGCGTATTTATAGTAGATGGATGGTATGAATGGAAGAGGTTTTTTGACTGGAAACGACGTGAAAACAAAAATCAGCCCTATTATCATCACCTTGGCGGAGAGATATTTTTTATGGCGGGTGTTTATAATGATACTGGATGTGCGATTGTCACTAAAGCTGCTGTAAAAGAACTTAAAAACATCCATGCACGTCAGCCCTATTTACTCTTAGAGAACCAGATTTCTGATTGGCTATCAGGAGATCAATTTATCAAAGACAGATGTTCAAGTGAAATACGTATTGACAAGGTGTCTACCTATGTGAATTCCCCTAGAAATGACTCTATAGAGTGCAAGACACCCATTCAGTGATATTGTTATGAAAGATCTGTCTGAGTCCCAAATAAGTGAAATTATAGAAATGGCGTTGTCTGATGACGTAC
>CAJWMM010000145.1 GCA_913043035.1 uncultured Gammaproteobacteria bacterium
TTAGATCTGGTGCCGTGAATACTATTGTAATAGACTCTGTCGCTGCACTCACTCCAAAAGCGGAAATTGATGGTGATATGGGTGATTCTCATATGGGATTGCAGGCAAGACTTATGTCTCAAGCACTTCGTAAGCTCTCAGCAAATATAAAGAAATCAAATACTTTAGTGATCTTTATAAACCAAATTCGAATGAAAATAGGGGTGATGTTTGGAAGTCCTGAGACGACTACAGGTGGAAATGCTCTTAAGTTCTATTCTTCTGTGAGATTAGATATAAGACGAATAGGCGCAATAAAGAAGGGTGATGAGATTGTTGGCAATGAAACACGGGTCAAAATAGTAAAAAATAAAGTCGCTCCTCCATTTAGAATAGCTGAATTCGATATTATGTATGGTGAGGGAGTCTCGAAAGAGTCAGAACTTATCGATTTAGGAGTGAAATATAACATACTCGATAAATCAGGTGCTTGGTATAGTTATGGCACTGATCGCATTGGTCAGGGTAAAGATAATTCAAGAATTTTCCTAAAAGATAACCTTGATATTGCCAAAGAGATCGAAGATAAAATAAAATCTCATATTCATAGTGAAAATACTAGTCAAAAGAATGGAAAAAGTGTTAGTGACAGTGTAGATGAGCAACAGCCAAATTGATGAAATAAACGTGTCTATTTCTCGATATCTTAAAAATCGAGAACACTCAAAAAAAGAACTCATCGATAAACTTTTAAAAAAAAACTATATTTTAGAAGATATATTGTCTTGTATTGAGGATTACAGTAAACGTAACCTCCAGTCAGATCAACGCTATACTGAGGACTTAGTTAGAGTAAAATTTAACGCAGGAAAAGGTCCAAACTTTATTGAGAATTTTTTAAAAGCTAAACAAGTTTCAACAGAACTTATCAAAGATGGACTTTCACAATACTCGCAGTCAGATTGGGTTGCATTAGCTGTAAAATCACTGAGGAAAAAATTCAAAAATAATGAGAGAGAAGTAGACACTGATAAGCTGAAGTCATTTTTATCTTATAGAGGTTTCCCATATAATATTATAGAGCTAGCGATTAAGGGGTATGAGTAAATTGGATATTCGTAAAGAGTTTATAAAGTATTTTGAGAAGAAAGGACATACACGTCAAGACTCTAGTTCTTTAATTCCAGCTGAGGATAAAAGCTTGCTATTTACAAATTCCGGCATGGTGCAGTTTAAAGATTTTTTTCTAGGATCGAGGAAACCTAAAAGCACCAAGATAGTCACCTGTCAAAAATGCGTGAGAGCTGGAGGTAAGCATAATGACTTAGACAATATTGGATTCACTAATAGACATCATTCTTTTTTTGAAATGTTAGGAAATTTTAGCTTTGGTGATTATTTTAAGGAAGATGCAATAAATTATGCATGGGATTTTTTAGTTAATACCCTTAATATACCGAAAGAAAAGTTATATGTGTCTGTCCACAAAGATGATGAAGAGGCAATGTCAATTTGGATAAATAATATTGGGCTGAGTAGAGATAGAATATGGGTGCTTGATGACGCTGATAATTTTTGGCAAATGGGATCGACAGGACCATGTGGCCCATGTACCGAGATATATTATGATTATGGAAAATCATTAAAAGGAGAAATTCCTACTAAAGGAGATCCTGGTGACAGATATGTTGAGATATGGAATTTAGTTTTTACACAATACAATAAGGATAAAGATGGCGCCATGCATGACCTGCCTATTAAATGTGTTGATACAGGAATGGGATTAGAGAGAATACAAGCTCTTTTAGAGGGCGAGATTGATAATTATAATTCATCAGCTTTCTCTGCTCTAAGTCAAAAAATTAATGAATTAATAGGTCCAAAAAAAATATCTACACCGATAAAGAAAATTATTATGGATCACTCTAGATCAGCTTGCATGCTTATATCAGATGGCGTTATCCCCAGCAGCGATGGAAGAGGGTATGTTGTAAGACGAATTATTAGACGTGCAACAAGATATTTATATAACTTAGGTATTGATGAACCATTTATGTATAAACTAACTGAAGTTGTAAATAACAAACTTGGCGTCACATACTCTAATCTTAGAGATAAGGCAAACATGGTTAAAGATACTATCTTACAAGAAGAAAAAAATTATCTAGGTACGCTAGATAATGGCCTCAAACTAATAGACAAGTTAACAATGAAGACTAAGAATCTCAGCGGTGCTGACATCTTTAAATTATATGATACATATGGTTTCCCTAAGGAAATTATTGAAGAGATTGCCATTGAGAATGATCTAGTACTAGATCTCTCGGGCTTCCAGCAACTAATGAATAAGCAAAAACTTAATAGTAAAACTGCGAGTAATTTTAAAGTTGATGAGACAGATCATGAGATTATTAAACATCAAACATCATTTATTGGTTATACTAATACTACATCGACTGGTAAAGTTGTAGATATTGTTTTTAAAAATCAACATGTAAAGCAAATTGGTACGATAGACGATAAGTTTTATGTCATTCTTGATAGAACAGTCTTTTAT
>CAJWMM010000146.1 GCA_913043035.1 uncultured Gammaproteobacteria bacterium
TGGTCATGGGTGGACTTGAACCACCGACCGCAGCGTTATGAGTGCTGTGCTCTAACCAACTGAGCTACATGACCATGTTTTAAACATTAAACCTAAAATATATCACATCTCCTTCTTCTACAAGATAATCTTTCCCTTCTTGCCTCCATACGCCATTGTTCTTTGATCCCTGCTCTCCATTAAATTTGATATAATCATCGTATGCTATTGTCTCAGCTCTTATAAATCCTTTTTCTATATCAGAATGTATAATGCCTGCACATTGAGATGCATTATATGTTTTTCTTGCTGCCCATGCCCTACTTTCCTTCTCGCCTGAAGTGAAAAAAGTTTTCAAATCAAGTAGTTCGTATCCTGTTTTTATTATCCTCTCGAGTGCTGTTTCCTTCACACCTAAATCTTGCAGAAATATTTGCTGTTCTTCTGGATTTAAACCAGCGATCTCTTGTTCTATGATTGCGTTTATAGGTACTATATTATCTATTCGGTTATCAAGCTTAAATTTTCCAGCTCCCTCAATATTTTCATCTACATTTGCAATTACGAACATGGGTTTTTTAGTAAGAAGCTTTAAATCTGTTAAATTTTTGAGATTTTCTGTGTAATTAAATTCTCGAGCAGGTTTTTCTTCAGATAAATGTTGAATTAAACTGTCTATGTCTTTAATTAATTCTAATTTATTCTTTAGTGGTCTCTTTGATTTTTTCAAATAATCGGAATACTTTTGAGTCGCTGATAAATCTGATAGAATAAGTTCTAAATTTATATCTTGAAAATCAGATTCTGGATTTGGTGATCCATTCACATGTATAACATCATCATCTTTAAAAAATCTAACAACATGAGCAATAACATCTGTCTGTTTTATATGAGTTAAGAATTCATTTCCTAATCCTTCTCCAGTTGAAGCTCCCTTAATTAGGCCTGCTATATCGACAAATTCAATTGCCGCATTTATAATTTTCTTTGATTTATTAATCGATGCTAGCTTAGCAAGACGAGAATCAGGCACCTCAACAAAAGCGTTATTTGGATCGATTGTACAAAAAGGATAGTTATCAGCTGATATAGTTTGTTTAGTAAGTAAATTGAATATGGATGACTTACCTACATTAGGCATTCCTACTAAACCACACTTGAAACTCATAAATTACTTACCATTATTTTGATTCATTAGTTTCGAAAAGTTGCCACTTAAGAGATCATTTTTTTCTGATATTAATTTTAAAATAGATGTGTCTATCTTCTCTCTATCCTCTTTAGAGGGCTTGCCGAGTACATAACTGACTGTTTGTTCTCTATCTTGTGGTTTACCTATACCGACTCTCAATCTCCAAAAATCTCTTGATCCAATTTTCTCTATAATACTATTCAAACCATTATGTCCGCCGCTTCCTCCTGAAAACTTAATCCTGATTTGACCAATTTGTAAATCCAAATCATCATAGGCAATCAAAATATTATCTGGGCTTATATTTTTATTTTTAATATATTTAAATAGAGGATTGCCACTATCGTTTATGTAAGTTAGTGGTTTCATAATAATAATCTTGTTTACATCAGAATCAATTTCAAATATCTCTGAATCAAATTTTTTCGTGAATTCAAAGTCTTTACCCAAGCTTGCAACTAATTGATCAGCAAACCAAAAACCTACGTTATGTCTAGTGTTTAATAGATGATTATCTGGATTACCAAGACCAACGATTAATTTAAGATTACATTGAGTCATGATTGAGATAATTTACAGACTTTATTCCTTAGTTTCTCTCTCGTCCTTAACTTCTTTAGATTTATCATCATTAGACTCATCTGCTGCTACTTCAGCTGATGCTTCAGTTTGCTCAACTTCATCTTCTATGACTTCTTCAACAGGTTTGTAACATTTGACTATGGCAGTGTCGTGCTCTTTATCTTCACCCCCGTGAACAAAATCCACTCCTTTCGGTAATTTTACATCAGTGATGTGAAGACTTTGATTTATGTCTAAATTAGCGACATTTACTTCTAAACTTTCCGGAATATCACCTGGTAAACAGGAAACTTCTATTTCTGTGATTATATGCGATATAATACCTCCAGATATCTTAATTCCAACACAAGACTCTTCATTTATAAATTTAATAGGTACGTTGACCGCGATTTTCTTGTCCTTATTCACTGCCAGGAAATCAATATGGGTAATATTAGACTTCTGTGGGTCTCTCTGAACATCTTTTAGAATAACCTCAATATTTTTTTTATCGATTACTATGTCAATGACGTTACTGTAAAATTGAGGATCACTGCTTTGTTTAGTTAATTCAAAGCTGTTGATGAGAATCGACTGATTATTTTTTTCGCCATATACTTCTGCGGGAACTAGATTATCCTTTCGGTATCTTTTAGCAGCTCTTTTGCCAAGATTTTCTCTTTTTGTCGCATTTAAATTAAATTGTGATGCCATATAATATTCTCTAAAAAGTTGATTATACACTAATCCATGAAAAGTGTACTAACAGATTCTTTGTTAT
>CAJWMM010000147.1 GCA_913043035.1 uncultured Gammaproteobacteria bacterium
ATATGATTTAAAAATTAAAAATTCCATGATTATTATAAACCCTATGATAGATATTAATGGATCATTGTCAAATGCAAATCTAGATTCACAAATTAGAAACGGAAATTTTTCTATGGATATTGCATTCGGGCTTGAATGTGTTTTTAATGATAAGGTCATGCTGCGTTTAGGAAGTAGTTATTTAAATAATTTAACTGGTGGAATAGGTTTTTCATGGGATGGTTTTGGAATTGATTATGCATTTATTTCACCTGCAGATAATGTAGATATAGGGACTCATCATCTTATTTCAATATCATTATCAGTAGAGTTTGTTAAGTCTAAAATGATGGAAATAACAAAAAGCTAATATGTATAAATATATAGAATGCATTAGTGTTCAATACTGGATATAACAGGCCTAAGTGACTAATTTAACAGTCTTTATATGATAAATTATTATGATTAAAAGTATGACAGGGTTTGGACGTGCGTCCTATGGTCGAAGTAAGAGTAAGATTGATGTTGAAATTCGTACCGTCAATTCACGATATTTAGAAATAAAATTTCGAGGTGTTCTATTAGACCCTAACGTTGAACAGGAAATTAAAAAAATTACCGAAAAATCATTACAAAGGGGTAATGTTCATATTCGTATTGAATTAAGTAAAAACCTAAATAATCAGAGAAAAAAATTCAACAAAGAGAGATTTGAAACAATACAAGAGATATTAAAAAATATTCATGTTCTTTATGGTCAGCGTCTAAACCTTAGCGATATTATATCAACACAAGATTTATTAAAAGTGGATGAAGAAGAAAATCTTAATAAGAATTCAATTATCCAGGCTGTTAAGAGTGCTTTAAATCAATTATATGAAATGAGAGAGGAAGAAGGGAAACAGATTCATAATGATATCTTAAATAGGATTAATATTCTTAAGACCAAACTCGATAATACAGATAATATCTCAAGCAGTTATAAGTTTGAAAAACAAGATTCTCTTAAAGCTAAAGTTTCTGAGCTCATAGATAATGAACAAATAGATGAGGCAAGATTAATCCAAGAAGTAGCTTATTATTGTGAAAAATCTGATATCACAGAAGAAATTGTACGATGTAAAAGCCATTTTAACCAATTAGTGAATTACATTGAATTTGAAGAACCTGTAGGTAAACGAATCAATTTTTTAATACAGGAGATAGGAAGAGAGATTAATACCATTGGTTCAAAAAGCCCTCAGACAGATGTGACTTTAGATGTCGTTGAAATGAAATGCGAAATTGAAAAAATTCGAGAACAGGCACAAAATATACTCTGATGATAAATTTTATTACAATATCAGCACCCTCTGGTGCAGGCAAAACAACATTATGTAAAGCACTAAGAAGCGTCCAGCCTGATATTGAATGGTCTATTTCTCACACTACTAGGTCAAAAAGAGATATTGAGATTGATGGTGTCGACTATCATTTTATTACAATAGAAAAGTTTGAGGAGCTTATTTTGGAAGAAGCATTTGCTGAATGGGAAAATGTTCATGGTTTTTATTACGGCACTACTAAAAGTAACCTTGAGACTGCATTATGTAATGATAAAACACTTTTATTAGAAATGGATGTTAAAGGTTCGATGTCAGTAAAAAAACTATATCCTCAGCATACATTCTCTATATTTATTTTACCTCCAAGCCTAGAGCATCTTAGAAAAAGATTAAAAAATCGTGGTACAGATTCCGATGATAGAATTGAGATTCGATTAAAAAGATTCCAACAGGAGATCGAGTTTCAAAATAAATTCGATCAGGTCATGATTAATGAAAATCTTGAATTAGCTAAGGTTGAATTAATCAATATTGTGAATAAACTTAAACAAGGAGTAATAAATGGGACTTAAAACAATACCATTTCGTGAGATTGAAGAGAAAGCAGAAAATATGTATGAAGCTGTGGCTGCTATGTCTGGACAAGCGAAAGTAGAGCTTCAAGAGCGTATACTAAGTAAAGCTATTATGAGTCATCAAGATGAAGAACTGGATGTCTTTGATGAAGTGGAAGAACTTTCTCCAGAGAACTATGAGGAACAAGAAAAAGTGACCACGGTTGCTATAGATAAGTTCATTGATGGTGAGGTCAAGTGGAGAAAGGCAATTTTAAAGTAAAAATGAAACCAGAACTGTCAATCCGTTCATACCTAAGACAGCAACAAACTCTCTTTGGAAGTGATATATACATATCACGGGTGAAGAATAATCAAGTAAGTAGGAAGGATAAAACAGAAAATAGTGAGAATCTTGATATTTATAATACATCAATATGTTTATGTCAAGAATGTGGCCTTGGTAAAACACGCAATAGCTTTGTATTTGGAGTTGGAGACCCCAATGCAGATTTAATGCTAGTAGGTGAAGCTCCTGGAAAAGAAGAAGACCTGAAAGGTGAGCCATTTGTTGGCCGTTCAGGTAAGCTACTTGATAAAATTCTAAGG
>CAJWMM010000148.1 GCA_913043035.1 uncultured Gammaproteobacteria bacterium
AAGTATTAATTGAAATATGTTTAAGAAGATCTTCAGAAGTTCTATCAACCAGAGTAGATTCAATGAAATCTTCTTTTAACTCATAAGCCGAGGTTAAAAAATAATTTCTTTTGTTGGGATTTGATGATCGAGATCCTTCAAATATCAAAGCTTTGATTCTTAAGTCTCTTACTTCATCATTGAAGCTGTCTAATGCAATCAGATGATCGCTCAACTCAAGCGCCCATTGCATATCTTCGTTTTCTACAGCCTCTCTCAATCTTTCTATTAAAACTTCATTGCCTCCAGCAAGACTAGATATTCTGATTGCTTTTTCCTCTCTAGAAAGAGGATCTAATTCAGACGGATTTCCACTAAACCAACCAAGGTAACCATTAAAAATACTCTTAACAGACCATCTGACTGTTCCATAAAACTCATATAAATATGGTGAACTTGCAATATTCTCTGGCAATTCTATTTCTTCTGCTATTTCATCTGGATACATACCTAAATTCATCAATCTAATAGTTTGATCATGAATGTACTGAATAGCATCTCTATAAGTATTTAATACATTCCTTATCTCATCTTTTCCAATTATTGGTTTTGTATGACTAGGAAATAGAAATTCTGGATTGAATTTTTTCATATGATCTAAGCTATTTATCCATCCTTTTACGTCTCTATGTGTTGTACCTCTAATAGTGTAGAGATTTGGAAAGGTCTTATATACGTTGTCCCCAGGCATCAAAGATTTATGATTAGGTAACCATACAAAAATTTGATCATTTGTCTCGCCTGGAGCATGGTATAACTCAATATCAATGCCAGAAATACTAATTTTTAGTTGATCATTAAACGTAAGATCTGGTTTAACATAACCACTCACTGATTTTGAAACACTTAAACTTGCGCCTATACCAACATTAATAAGATCTTCTTCTGGTAAAGTCGTACCAAACATTCTTGTACTTCTAGTAGCAATTATTGGATTAAGAATCCCCATTATTCTTTGGACATAAAAATCAGTATCTTCATGAGCAATGATCTGTGGTTTGTCTTCTTGAATATTTAAATAATATTGTGTGCCAAATGTATGGTCACCATGATTGTGTGTATAAATTATTGCTTTAATTGGATTAGAATTTTTTTGGTAAAAGAGATTGTAAATCTTCTCAGCCTCATAAATACTATCAGCTGCATCAATAATAATATTTCCATCACTGCCCTCTACCATTATTGAATTTGCAATTCCAAACCCAATAGCAAAATGAATCTTTCCTCCTGGTGTGTCATATGACAATATTTTTTGCTCAAACTCTTCTGAATGTAAAATTAAATCTTCTACTTCTGATGTGATTGGAATGTTTATTTCTTTATCTTTAGGATTTGAACATCCAAATAAAATAATTAATAAAAAAAATAATGAATAGTATTTAAACAAAATAAATTGCTATAAAAAGCTTATCATTATTTCATCTACAAGCATGTTTGATGCATCATCATAGGATATTGATCTGTTAGAACCATCTCTCCAAACCGTTACAACAGTCCAAAGCGTTTTATCATCTTCAAGATTTCTTAAATTTACTCTTAGAATATTTTGAGTTACGTTGTATATATCATCTCTATATCTGTAGTAATCATAATAATATCTTGAGTAGTAAAAATTTAGAGGGTCAGACTCTACGGTTTCTTTTGTAGTAAAGTTAATATCAAAAACAATTTTTGAATCGCTGTTATATTTAAGACCTCTTTGTTCTATTGCAGTTTTTAGGTTTTCTTTGAATCTTTCTAGAACAATAGGATTCACTTCAGCGCTCATGTTGGCATTGTTTATCTTTATATTAAATTCGTTATAATTACCTAGATTGAAAGTCTCAATTGAATCTGTTTTGATATTAGATTGAGTTGTAGAACAACCAATAAGTACTACCAGACTAAAAATTGTTGTTATTTTTTTCATATATTATTTATTATTAAAGTATGTTTAATTTAGAAGATCAAAAGTATATAAAGTTATTAGACCTTAATGCTCAAATATATACTGAATCCGAATTCAATTGCAAGCATATTCATCTAGATTCAAAGAGTGATGAGAAGGTATTCATGGTTGCTTTTAGGACTATTCCAGAAGACTCTACTGGGGTTGCGCATATTTTAGAGCATACAGCTTTATGTGGTTCAAAAAAATATGCTGTAAGGGACCCATTTTTTATGATGATAAGGCGATCATTAAATACTTTTATGAACGCTTTTACTTCAAGTGATTGGACTGCTTACCCATTTGCAACTCAAAATGATAAAGATTTTAACAACTTACTTAGTGTATACCTAGATTCTTCTTTTTTTCCTAACTTGGATGAGCTAGATTTTCTTCAAGAAGGTCACAGACTTGAATACTCTGAAAAAAATAACTCAGATAGTGAGCTTGAAATTAAAGGAGTCGTATACAATGAAATGAAAGGCGCTATGAG
>CAJWMM010000149.1 GCA_913043035.1 uncultured Gammaproteobacteria bacterium
TCTCTAACTGAGACAAGAAATAGATCGGATGTCGTTATTTTATTTGGGAATAACATTCTCAAAAAATCACCTCGATTAATTGATAAGGTAATCTTTCCAAAGCATAGTTTATGCACGAACCCTAAAAACAGAAAACTTTTATTAGTTGGAGATTTTGATACAAGATCTGTGAAAAAAATAAAAAGTAAACATCATGTTGAACATTTGAAAATAAATCTCAATGATACTCCTGAAATATTGACCAAACTAGTTTCTGAAGATAAGCTCTCAAAGAATTTAGAAGAGATTAGAAAAACCATCAAGAAATCAAAATATCTAGTAGCAAGCTGGACTACATCAGACTTTGATAAGTGTCATGATCCGGATTATATAATTTCTTCAATATCTGATTTTATTCTTTCAATGAATAAAACTAGTAGGGCGGCTTGTATGCCAATTGCTGGTTCACTTGCAGATGCAACATCTTCCCAAACAATGTCATGGATCACTGGTTTCCCGTCGCGTGTTAAATTTAATGGGAAATCTTTTTTTCATGATAGAAATATTTGTAACAGTGAAGAAATAATAAGTAATCGAAACACAGATCTTGCTATACATATTTCTACTGTTAATCATAATAAAGTAATATTGAATGATAAAGTAAAGAATATTTTCATAGGGCATATTAACTCTACATTTAATATCAGACCAGATATATTCATACCAGTAGGTAATCCCGGAATAGACCATCAAGGTATTATGTTTCGTACTGACAATGTTGTATCTGTTCTTTTGGATAAGATTAGGGAGAACGATCTTCTATCAACACAGGATGTTGTGAATATGCTGTCAGGGGTAGATGACTAATGAATCTAAAACTAGAAGCTGGGAGAGTCTATGATCCATTAAATAACATTTATGGCAAACGTATGGATGTTTTTGTTAATGATGGGAAAATAATTAAGAAAAATAAAATAAAAGGAAAAATTAATAAAGTCATAGATTGTCGTGACAAAATAATAATGCCTGGAGCTATAGATATGCATACGCATATTGGGGGTGGCAAAGTAAATATAGCTAGAATGATGTTAGAGGAGCTTCACCATGATCATAACGATAATTGTGATTCCTCAGCAATAATCGCGCCTACAACTATTAAAACTGGTCTAAAATACATACAAATGGGTTATACCTCATGCTTTGAGCCAGCACTTTTGCCAATAAACGCACGTCAAGCCCATTCGGAAATGGCAGACATTCCATTTGTAGATAAAGGTGGTTACGCACTTCTTGGGAATGATGATTTTTTCCTCGATTTGGTTAAGAAAAAAGCTAGTCAGTCACTGATTAACGATTATGTTGCGTTTATTTTAAATGCATCTCAATGCATTGGTGTTAAGGTAGTTAATCCTGGTGGTATTAATGCTTTTAAATTTAATCAGAGAGCGCTCGATGTTGATGAAAAATCAAATTATTATGATATTACACCCAGAACAATTATTAAAATACTCACGAGAGCAATTTATGATTTAGGCATACCACACCCGCTTCATGTTCATTGTAGTAATCTTGGTGTTGCTGGTAATTACCTATCTACGATTGAGACCATCAAGGCGGCTGAGAGCCTTCCAATTCATTTAACACATATTCAATTTCAAAGTTACGGGAATAATGGAGATATGAATTTTTCGTCGGCTGCACCTGAGATTTCACATTATCTTAATAAAACTAAAAATCTCACATGTGATGTTGGTCAGATTATGTTTGGACAAACTGTAACTATGTCTGGTGATAGTATGTCTCAGCATAAAAATCATCATCATGCACATCCTGATAAATGGATGTGTATGGATATTGAGTGTGATGCTGGTTGTGGTGTTGTGCCATTTCGTTATAGTGATAAAAGTTTTATTAATGGATTGCAGTGGGCAATAGGTTTAGAGGTATTTTTGCTAGCCAAAGATCCATGGAAAGTATTTTTAACTACTGATCATCCAAATGGTGGTCCTTTCACATCTTATCCACATCTAATTAAATTATTAATGGATAGATCTTTCAGAAATGATATGTTCCAGAAACTACCTAAAAGTGTTCAAGAACATTCAATATTAAAATCACTAAAAAGAGAATATACTTTAAAGGAAATCTGCATAATGACTCGATCTGCACCAGCAAAAATTCTAGGTTTAAAAAATAAAGGATCTCTTGGTGATAATTGTGATGCTGATATCACTATTTATGATCAAAACAAGAAAGATATAGAGGACTTCTTCGCTAATCCATCCTATGTAATCAAAGATGGTAAAGTTGTTGTCAAAAACAGTAAAATTGTAAACTATTTATGGGGTAAAACACAAACTGTCAAGCCCGAATACGATGTAGGTATTGAAAAAATTCTTGGTAAGTTTTTTGAAAAGTATCATACAATGAAACTTGATAACTTCAAAATAAGTGATGAT
>CAJWMM010000150.1 GCA_913043035.1 uncultured Gammaproteobacteria bacterium
GTTCCTTTCGCATTTGTCTTTCTTCTATCTGACGCTGTGATTGTGGCATAGTTTATTTTACTTGTCGAATCGTTATTCGAAATTTAGACTTTTTAATAAAACTTGACAAAATGTTTCTTAAATCCTTTTATTGATTTATATTTATTTATCTTTATAAAAATCATTTATATTTTATAAATAATTAGTTAAAAGATATTTAAAAATGAAAGATAAAAAAATTGTCGCGTGTCTCAATGAAATTTTAGAATTGGAGCTAGCTGGAGTTGTAAAATATACTCATTATGCTTTCATGGTACAGGGACCATACCGGTTGTCAATCGTTCAATGGCTTAGGACTCAGGCACAAGAGTCCTTAACTCACGCTGAAGCAGTTGGAGAACATATAACTAGTCTAGGTGAACACCCGACTCTAAAAATAAGTGACCTATTAGAGACACACAAGCACTCTACTGAGGATATCCTTAATGAGTGTTTAGATCACGAAAGGACAGCAATAAAAGCCTATTACGAGCTTCTTAGTTCAGTAAAAGATAGTTCAATAATGCTTGAGGAATTTGCTCGCACTCAAATCGCTGAGGAGGAAATGCATGAAGCGGAGCTGAAAAAAATGTTAAGGGATAATTTTTAAAAATCTTTAAAAATTAATTCTTTTTAATATTATCATAAAGATCCATCGCATTATCAATATCGAGTATTTCCATATGTCCGTGTCCCCGAAAAATAGCCTCAATTTGCATGGAGAGACCTGACTGATAATAGTCAACTAAATAGTCAAGCCGTTTAACGTCCTCATTATTCTGATTTACATTATTGGGATTAATTCTTAATATAGCTTTTTTTACTGGCAGTAGTTCAAGATTATCAGAACTAACAGCAGCAGCATAAAATTCATCGTACGCTTTTTTTATGTCACCCTCTTCTTCACCGATCATTATATGCAACTGATGATGGTATGTACTTAAAAACTGAAAAGCCTCATATTTTTGCTGGAGCAATTCTCTTTCATTAATCCTAGAACTATTACCACAATATATCAACAAAAAAGAAAATATTAGAAGAAATATGTTTTTCATTTCAAACCTTAAAAATTTGGTATCTTATTTTAAAGAATACGCTTTTGATAATGAAGAAATAAGAGAGGCAATTCTACCAATATTAAATATATATTCCTTTGTTTGATCGTTATCAAGAAGAAGGTCAGAGTGAGCTTTAACGCAAAAGGTACAGCCATTAATTGCACTGACACAAAGCGATAATGATTCAAATAAAATCTTATCCAAACCAGCATAATTCGCCATGATATTAACTCTCATTTTTTGAGGTGCCATCTTCATTTCTGTAGTAGGCATAGAATCTCGGTATTTATACCAAACATTATTTAATGACATTACAGTAACTGTTGCTTTTACGGAGAGAATAAATTCTGGACCGAAACGATTTTTGCACTCTTCTTCAAATACGTCTGCTATATACTTATCTCCAATAGCTAAAGAGCTTGCATATGCACATCCATATACAAGCTCTTCTTCATACTCAGAATTAATTATTAAAGATGAAAGATTAAGCTTTACATCTTTTGCAAATTCTGGGATACTATTTTTTAGATCATTCAGATTCAAATCTAAAGTGTATCCCCACCGACTGGTCTATTGCATGCACAAAGCTCATCGGTTTGTAAAGCATCTAAAATTCTCAGAGTATCTTTTGGATTCCTACCTACATTAAGATTATTCACACTCGCATGCTGGATAACATTATGAGGGTCCACAATAAATGTAGCTCTTAGTGCGACACCCTCTTCAGATCTAATACCTAACATATCGACTAAAGAACCTGTTGTATCCGCAAATGACCAATGATTAAGTTCATGTAGATCTTCGTGGGATCTTCTCCATGCAAGTTTACAGTGCTCATTATCTGTGCTACCTCCCATTAAGATAGCATCGCGATCATTGAAATCCTCATTTAAGCTTGAGAATTCGTTGATTTCTGTAGGGCATACAAAGGTGAAGTCTTTTGGATAAAAATAGATTACTTTCCATTTCCCTTCAAAAGAATTTTGATCAATGGTTTCAAAAGCCGAACCTTTCCCCTCTTCTTCATGATGCATAAAACCAGGTTTAACTCCTACGACAGAAAAGTCATCTAGTTTTTCTTGTACTCCTTTCATATTTATTAACTCCTATTAATTAGTTTGGATATATTGATTTTAAACCAAATTTTTTAGCCATTACTGTTTGAACAGCATTACATAGCTGTAAAAAATGGTTTAAGGAAATTGTAATATGTAGATTGTCCCTTACCAGAAGTAGATCAACACTATCAGTTGAATCATCGATTTTTTTACTAAGGTTGGTTAAATACCTATGGAAATGTTTAAACTGGCAT
>CAJWMM010000151.1 GCA_913043035.1 uncultured Gammaproteobacteria bacterium
ATATTATGATTTTTTAGGAATGAGTTATATCCTTTTGTAATTATTAAATCACCTAGCTCAGAGTTTGCACTGATGCTTCCATAGAGATTATTACCATTAATATTTCCAAAATTTGAATTGCATCTTGTACTTCCTAAAATATCATTCAAATTAATTTCACCCTTTCCTGTAAATAGTATTGCATCTCCCTTGATATTATCTAAATAAATATCACCAATATCTATGTTTATCTGAATGTCTGATGAGGAATTTTCTATTATTACGTTACCAACATTAATGTCTACAGTACAAATGTCTCCTTTAAAATCAGAAATATTAACATCTCCCAGTGTAGTAGCTGATTTAATTTTACCTTTTATATTTTTTAATTTTGTGATTCCATTATCGCTGTTAGTAAAAATATTAGCTTCGCTATGGATTATCTCAATATCACCGCTGATTACATTTAATTCAATATTTCCATTTGTTTTATTTAGATAGAGGTCTCCTGCCTTTGAATTAAAAACAATATTGCCTAATAAATTTGACAGTTCTGTATCGACACTCTCGGCTTTTAATTCTACAGATCCCCTTATCTCATTTATTTTTAAATCACCATTTTTTATAGAGCCTTTAATATTTGTGTTTATCGGAATATGTAGATCAATAGTGGTTATTATTTTATGGTCATATCTTTCAGATGATTTTATAATAGAAATATTTTTTTTATCTTTTTCATGATACACGCTGATCTGACTATTTTTGAGAATTGCTATTGCATTTTTATTACTTACAGCACGTACTCTATTATCTATGATTAAATGAGATCCCGATCCTGCATGACCAATAATATTTATGATTCCACTTATATCAGTCATTGTAAAAGTATAGGCGCCATTATCTAGCACCTCATCGAAGCTATATTCTACAGCAGACCTATATAGATTTTTTTCTTCATTTTGAACAAATATATCTTGTGGAAATGAAGACGATATTAAAAGTAACAAGTTTAATAAAACCTTCATTTATTCAACACGCTATTTGAGTGATATATTTAAAAATTACAGTTCTATAATTTCGTTTCACTAACTGTTTTTTTAACCGCGTTTAACGTATTCTCAAGAGCGTTTTTTTCATCATCTGTTAAATTGAATTCAATGATCTTTTCAATTCCGCTTGATCCAATTACAGTTGGAACACCAATAAAATAACCATGAATCCCAAATTCACCTTCGCATAATGCAGCACATGGTATCACTCTTTTTTTGTCTTTTAAAAATGACTCTGCCATTTCTATTGCACATTGAGCTGGAGCATAGAAAGCTGAACCGTTACCAAAAAGCTTTACAAGCTCTCCGCCAGCAAATCTAGTTCTGTCTTCTATTTCTTTTAATCTATCTGGGGATATAAGATCTGTGACAGGTACTCCACCAATTGTTGCCAAACGGGTTATAGGGACCATACTGTCTCCATGACCTCCTAGAACCATACAGGTAACATCTTGCACGGAATATCCAGTTTCCATTGCAATAAATGCCCTAAATCTTCCAGAGTCTAATGCACCAGCCATACCAATTACTTTGTTCTTTTTGAATCCAGAAACTTTGTGGAATGCATATACCATTGCATCTAAAGGATTAGAAATAACTATAACAAATGATTCTGGGGCATACTTCTTTACATTAGTGGCAACATCTTTCATAATTCCAAGGTTTATTGACATTAAATCTTCACGGTCCATTCCGGGTTTCCTTGGTATACCAGCAGTAATAATTATTACGTCAGAGTCTTTTATATCATTATAGTCTGAGGTGCCAGTAATATTTGTATCATATCCATCATGAGGTCGTAATTGCATAATATCCAGAGCTTTCCCTTTTACCATTCCCTCTGATTGCGGGATATCAAATATAACAACATCTCCCAACTCTTTTTGTGATGCAATTAGCGCAAGGTTTCCACCTATTTGACCTCCTCCGATAAGAGATATTTTCTTTCTTCTCATTTTCATTTATCCTTATTAATTATTCTTTTTTAAAAAAAGAAGATATGCATTTTATACTATAACAAAAAACCCCACATTTGTGGGGTTTTAAAAAAATATTTGCCGAGCGAATTCCTAGACAATGCTTACAGTTTTTCTATCTTTTCCTTTGCGACCAAATTCAACAATGCCATCTTTTGTTGCAAATAAAGAATCATCATTTGCTCGTTTCACATTGCTACCAGGATGTATTTTTGTTCCTCTTTGCTTAAGAATGATGGTACCTGCAAGAACAGACTGTCCATTCCCAACTTTAAGGCCAAGATATTTTGCATTTGAATCTCGACCATTTCTTGAACTTCCTTGCCCTTTTT
>CAJWMM010000152.1 GCA_913043035.1 uncultured Gammaproteobacteria bacterium
CATCTATTAATAAGACAATTCTTTTTGTTTCTGGATGATTTTCACTTATTGCATTCGCTAATTTTTGTAGAAGAACAGTCTTGCCTGTTTTTGGTTGCGCTACAATAAGCCCCCTCTGTCCTTTGCCTATAGGAGAAATTAAATCCATAATTCTCATTGAAAGGTCTTTTGATTTTGATTCTAATTTAAATTTCTCTTCAGGATACAATGGAGTGAAGTTATCAAAAAGAATTATATCCTTTAATTTATCTATGGGCTCATCATTGACCATCTCTACTTTTAGTAAGGCGTAGAAACGTTCTTTTGATTTAGGGGGTCTTATTTGCCCAGATATCAAGTGTCCTGTTTTCATCCCGAATCGTTTTATTTGCGATGGGCTTACATAAATATCATCAGGACCAGGCATATAATTATAATCCGGAGACCGGAGAAACCCATAACCATCCTGCATAACCTCTAAAACACCTCTGGCAGTAAAAGCATTATCTTTTTTTGCATGTGTTTCTAATATTTTAACAATTAGCTCTTGTTTATTAAGGCCAGCTATACCGCCTTCTATATTTAATTTTTGTGCTAATTCCGTGACTTCACGAATATTTAGTGATTGCAGTTCATTGAGGTTCATATATTTAATACTCTCTTAAAAAATCTTTGGAAGATAAAATTATAAAACTCCGCGGGGACACTGGAGTAGATATAAATTACATCAAATAACACCTGAGTCAAAAGAAATTTCAAACTCCTTGAAAATATCCTCGGCAATATAATGTGTGCCAAAAATTAGTCCGATATCCTTCTCTTTTATTATTACTCTTAAAGATTTTATACCATCTTTTATTGATTTGACAGGACTATTATCTATACCCAGATTATTGAGTTTAGTTGATAAGCTTTCAGCATTAAGTAATAAGCCATTTTTACTATCTGCGATAAATAGTTTTTTTAATTTATCTTTTAATTGAAAAGCGATAAGGTCTAAATCTTTATCACCTTTTAGACAAAAAAGGCCATAGATATTATAATCGGGGTAAATCATACTGAAAGATCGTAATGTCGCTTTAATACCAGATTCATTATGCGCAACATCATAATAAATTTTCTTAGATAAACATTGTAGTCGCCCAGGCCAATATAAATCTCTCAAACTTTTACAAATAGCTTTATGTTTGATTTTATTATCAAAATGCCCTACTGCGGATATAGCAAGTGCTGCATTTACCGCCTGAAAATCACCAATTAATGGTGTTTTATAATTTTTCTTATCAAGACTAAAGCTTGTACCATTAGGATTAATAGAAATATTTAAGGGATCATCAGCAACAATAATAGATGTTTTTTTTTCTTTAGCTTTATCAAATAATATATCCATCACGACTCTATCTTGTTTTGCAGTAATTAACACAATATCATCTTTTATTATACCAGATTTTTCTTTTGCAATTTGTTGTATACTATTTCCAAGAATATCCATATGGTCCATTGAAATAGGCGTCATAATAGTCATAATAGGCTCAATTACATTTGTAGAGTCTAATCTACCACCTAGGCCCGTTTCAATTACAGCTATGTCTACATTGTGATCTTGAAAGTATTTAAGAGCCATTGCTGTTGTAACTTCAAAAAATGTTGAGTCTATTTTTTGTATAGCAGTATCTACATTTTTTATAAAAGATATTATTTCATCATTCTTTATAGGGAACCCATTAACCCTAATTCTCTCATTAAAATTAATTAAATGAGGAGAGGTGTAAAGCCCAACTTTATATCCATTTCCCCTAAGTATACATTCTATATGTGCACATGTTGACCCCTTGCCATTTGTACCTGCAACATGAATTAGCTTCAGCTTCTTTTGAGGATTGCCTAAAAATTCCAATAGTTGAAATGTGTGTTCAAGTCCAAGCTTGATTCCATTCCGCTGCAATGAATACAAGGAATCCAGTTCAACACTGATATCAGGAGAGGTCAATATGCTTCGCTTCTATTATATTTTTATGCAAGAATCTTGAGGCAAGAGTATCAAAATATTTAGGGTCATCTGTAACAAAACATTGAATTTCACCTTTATTAGCAGTTGAAATTAATTTGTGGCTATTTAACTCATACTCTACCGATCTAGCTATGGCATTCCCTGAATCAACAAGGGTAATGTTTTTACCTAGAAATGCTCCTATAACTTTTTTTAAAAGTGGATAATGAGTACAACCAAGAATTACTGTATCAATGTCGGAAGATTGGAGTCCTTTTAGATAAAAGCCTGCTACCGATAGAGGAATCTCTCCGTCTACTAACCCTTCTTCAACCAAAGGTACAAACAAAG
>CAJWMM010000153.1 GCA_913043035.1 uncultured Gammaproteobacteria bacterium
ATTTTTAGTTCATCTTCTAATTCAATTTTTCTTTTTTTATTTAATTCAAGGTCTTCAGCTGCTAAATCTTTTAACTCCAAGTCATCAGTTTCAATAATTAACTCACATTCAGTAATTTGATCTAATATTTTTATATACTCTGAGCCAGTAATTACCACCTGTTCAAGTTGTTTATACTCTTTAGCAAGTTCTTTTAATTTATCAGGGTTAGAAAGAATATCTTGATCAGTCATTAATTTTTCGATATTGTTATACCTATTGATTATGGACTCTAGTTTATCTCTCATCCAATTGCTTCAGCTTTATATTTTTTACCGATGAAGCTATCATATTCATCTCCAAATGCATCTTTCAACGCTGTAATTGAAACTTCAATCATTTTATCATCTGGTTGTTTAGTAGTAATATTTTGTAAAAATATACCTGGCGCTTTTAGAACGCGAAATATAAACAAGTCGCTTTTTGATGTGATCTTTATCAATTCATATCCAACCCCAGAAACTAATGGAATTAATGGCAGGTGGAATAATAGTCTTATTGATAAAGAAATAGTCCCAAAGAAATACATCACGATGGTATCAACTAAGGCAAATACAAATATAGCAGATATTAATACAATAAACATAAAGCTAGTACCGCACCTAGGATGCTGAGTTGGAAATGATTGCGCCTCTTTTATAGATAAGTTTTTACCTGACTCAAAATTATAAACTACTTTATGCTCAGCTCCATGATATTGAAACAGTCTAGAAATATCTGAAATTTTAGATATTAAAAATAGATAAACTATAAAAAATATAATTCTAAAAACCCCTGAAGAAAGGTTAAACCATAAGGCTTCTTTTTCAATAGTCAATAACTTTGTTGTGAGCCACATTGGTAAAACCATAAACATAAAAATTGCAAGTGAAATAGAAAATAGAGTAGTTAAAAAATCTAAGGATTTTGACCACATACTATCTTGATTATCTTCTGGATAAGTTATATCTGCACTCCATTGAAGTGTAGACATCCCCATTTTCATAGCCTCGTAGAGCGAAGCCATCCCCCTAAAGATAGGTTTTGACCAAAAACTCGACTTTTCAGTTATTGAAGTAAATTTATTTCTCTTTATTTTTATATTACCATCTGGGTCCCTGACTGCTGTAGAATAAGCTCCAGGGACTCTCATCATAACACCTTCAATAACCGCTTGACCACCTACCAGAATATTTGGTTTCATGGTTAATATTAATAATAGTCTCTTCATGATAAAAAAATAGCCCTAACAATATTATGATATCGATAGAGCTATAAAGTATTTATATAAACTATTTTCTGCTGTATTTCTTCTGAAATTTTTCTATCCTACCTGCGGTATCAACTAGGTTTTGTTGTCCGGTAAAGAATGGATGTGACTTATTTGAAATCTCAATGTTATATAATGGGTATTCATTCCCATCATCCCAAACTACCGTATCATTGGTCTCTACTGTTGATTTAGTTAAAAACGAATAATCGCATGATGTATCCTTAAATACTACTAATCTATAGTTTTCTGGATGAATATCTTTTTTCATTATTACTCCTCAATCTCATTTAGGGCTTTTTTGACACGACTCATACCCTCTTTAATTATTTCCCTGTTTGTTGCATATGAAAATCTTATATGGCCTGATGCCCCGAATCCATCTCCTGGGACAGTAACAACCTGAACAGAGTCAAGAATATACTCTGAAATATCAAATGTGTCCTTTAATAATTTGTTATTCCCTTTACGATTTAAGTATGCACTAAAATCAGGAAATGCATAGAAAGCACCACTCGGGATAGCACATTTTACTCCTTGTAAATCATTTAATAATTCTATAATTAGATTGCGTCTATTGACAAAAGAAGCTTTCATTTCTTCAACACATGTTTGATCTCCAAGGAGAGCAGCTATTCCAGCTTTTTGACCAATTGAATTAGCGCAAGATGTAGCTTGTCCTTGAATTTTTGACATCGCTTTAATTATCTCACTTGATCCAGCTGCGTAACCAATTCTCCATCCTGTCATAGCATATGTTTTTGAAAGACTCATGCATGTAATTACACTAGCACTAATTTTATGTATCTGATTTAATTTTTCTGCGCTTATGAACTTCCCATCATAAATCAGTCTTTCATAGCATTCATCTGATATTACTGTCCAATTATGTTTTTTTGCTAGTTTTAACAAATTAATTGTTGCGTCATTACTCCAAACACCTCCTGTCGGATTTGATGGTGAGTTAATTATAACACCTTTTATATTCGGATTTATCTTTGATTTTAGATCAAAAAAATCTGGTTCAAAAT
>CAJWMM010000154.1 GCA_913043035.1 uncultured Gammaproteobacteria bacterium
CTGGTTTGATAAATTGCATAGTATCGTAAACAGATAGACCTGCAGTTACAGACCCGCCTGGTGAATTTATATAAAGACTAATATCTTTAGTCGGGTTTTCTGATTCAAGGAAAAGAAGTTGGGCGACAACAAGATTAGAACTCATATCATCTATTGGACCAATAACAAAAATTATCCTTTCTTTGAGTAATCTAGAGTAGATGTCAAATGCTCTCTCCCCTCTGGGCGTTTGCTCCACTACCATTGGTACTAAATTGTTCACAATCTTTTTTGTCATTACGTTATTTCACTATTTCACTAAATCGCATTTTAACTTTAGATTTTTTACACCTACTTATCAATAAATTTATTATACCATCTTCTATGATTTTATGCTTAATTTGATTAGCCAGATTACTATCTTCGCGTAACTTAGACATGACCTCATCTTTTTTAGGATCATTAGATTGACTCACATAGTTTAGTGCATCCTGCTCTGTGGCAGAAATTTTATTTATTTCAGCAATTTTTCTGTATATTATGTTCAATCTAACACGTTTGAGCGCTATGGTGTTCAATTCGATTGCAGTCTTGTCATCTACTTCTCGCATCATGCCCTTATACTGATTACGAATATTCTCGACTTCATTGTCCAGGAGATATTTAGGTGTCTCAAAAGTAACCTCACCGAGAAGTTTATCATTAATAGATGCAATCATGTTCTGTTTTACTCTATTATTAAGCTCAATTTTCATTTGCTCATTTACACTATGTTTAAATTCATCATCAGAGGAATTAACAAGTCCAAGTTTCTCATAGAAATCTCTATTTAGTTGAGGTATATGCCCTGAGAATATTTGCTTAATCTTAATTTTATACGTAATATTTGCACCAGCTATTTTATTATCCATATACGATGATGGCATTGTAAAATCGAAAGATAGTTCAGAACCCTTCTTTTTCTTAACGCAGTGTTTATAAAATAATTTAAATAAACTGACTGTGGATTCGTCACCCTTGACCTCCTCTCCAATGATAAAAGTAAAGTTATCTCTAGATAAATCATCGTTTGGTGAAGAGTTTATTGAGGCCTTATAATCAATTATAACTTTATCACCTTCAGCTGACTCGTCAGTTTTCTCATCCCATTTAATATGCTGTTTTTGTATATTAGCAATAACCTCCATTACATCATCAGGTGAGATATTTACATCAGGTTCCTCTATAGTAATCTCGTCAATATTTTTTAATTTAAATTCTGGATAAATTTCAAATTCAACATTGTATTGCAAGTCAGTCAGCGAGGATCCTTCTTGAACTATATTAATTTGATGCGGGCTTGCAGGGTGTAAATCTTTTTCGGATAAAACCTCTGCCAGGGATTGATTTATTAAATATCCAAGAGTGTCTGAGTGTATATTTTTTCCATATTTTGCTACTATTACATTTTTAGGCGCTTTACCTTTTCTAAAACCGGAAATGCTGGAATTATTAGTATAATTAACTATCGATGAATCATACTTTTTAGCATAATCCACTTTATCAACTGTAATATCTAGAGCTCTTACAAGCCCCTCTGTTTTGGTAATCTTTACAATTTTTTTCATTTAACTAATGTGTTTACTTTTTAAGATCTGATTTATGAAATATTCTATGGCGATCTGTGCATTATCGAACTTTTCAACGGTCGATTCGTTTTCCTCCATATCTGTAGTACGATAAATTATACATTCCCAGAGCTCTCTATTTTTGTTTACCTCTATTAATGATATGCTTATGGACCTCTGTAAAGGAGTTCCATAATGTGTTACAGCATATGACATATCTAGTTTAATAGTAAAATCATTAATTTTCTTTATCCTTTCTCTGATGTGATTATTAGTTAGATATTTAGAAAGACCATTATTGAAACGTCTTATCCGCTCATCATGCAAAGATTTGAGATTAATACTGACAGTCTGTCTATCAATAGATGCTTTTTGAGTTTTTTTTGCAAGCTTTTTTTTAAACTCACTTATGAACACTTTACCCATTTTTTTCCTTACACTTAAATTTAATTATTATTTTATCAGAATCAATATAGTATTCATATTTTTGCATCGAATCAATTAAGTAATTTGATTTACATCTATCGTTTATAGCTTTCACACAATAATCTTCATCTTCTGAAATACAAAAATCTGTAAATGAAGTACTAATAAATTTATAATCGTGTCCATAAGAACACGATAAAACAAACAAGGATAGCGCTGACAATTTTATAAACTTATACATATTTTTCTATGTACGAGAGGAGAGACTCGAACTCTCACACCAAAGGTACTGGTACCTAAAACCAGC
>CAJWMM010000155.1 GCA_913043035.1 uncultured Gammaproteobacteria bacterium
TGAAGATACAGTGTGTATCCAATCGAATAGCTTTACTATTTCTCTAATTTTATTAGATTGCAACCTACCAATGAAATGCCACTCAATATTACAGTCATTTAGAGATTCTATCTTCTCTTTTGCTTCTTGAAGATAATTTTCACCAAAATTTCTATATCCTAGACCATAGATTTTTTTTATGGAATCTTTTTTCTGAGATTTCGAGACCAAAACTAATTTTATTTTATCACCAGATCTAAGTGATGCATTTTTTATATTTGCAGATATTTCAGCAAGATTATCAAGATAGGTTTGATTCATTTAAGCCTATTATTCATAATCATGGACATAATAGCCATCCTAATAGAAATTCCTGATGTAACTTGATCTAGGATTACTGAGTTATTACCATCAGCTACGTCAGAGTCAATTTCAATCCCCCTATTTATTGGCCCAGGATGCATCACAATAACATCTCTCGATGCTGATTGAAGCTTTTTACTTGTCAGACCATATTTTTTATAATAGTCATCAGTTGATATTAATGCTTCATGCATTCTCTCTTTTTGTAAGCGAAGCATTATAACAACATCGCACTCAGAAATACCGTTCTCTAAATTTTCAAAATATTCAACATTGAGATCTTTTAGATTTTCGGGCATTAGTATTTTTGGACCAATTATATTTATATTTTCTACAGAGAGAATTGTCAGACTAGTTATTAGTGATTTTGCTACCCTTGAGTGAAGTATGTCCCCGACTATCGCAACTTTGAGATTATCAAAACCCTTTTTATATTTTCTAATTGTATACATATCTAACATCGCTTGTGTTGGATGCGCATGAATTCCATCACCAGCATTTATAACTGAAATTTTTGCTCCCACTTCTTTTGCAATATAATGTGGGGTACCAGAAATTGAGTGTCTTACAATGAACATATCACAACTCATTGCTTCAAGAGTCTTAATCATGTCCACAATTGATTCACCTTTCAATGTAGATGAGTTTGATATGTCTATATTTATGAAATCAGCAGATAATCGTTTAGACGCTAGTTCAAATGTAGTTTTTGTTCGAGTGCTGGGCTCAAAAAATAGGCTTGCAATAGTCCTGCCTTCAAGATCACTATATCTCTTTTGCTTGTTATCTACGTATGTTTCAGCTAAGTCAAGAATTTCAAAGATCTGTTCACGAGACATATTTGAAATGTTTAGTAGATGAATCAACTTATTATTTGAGCCAAATTGTATTTTCTGATCAATTTCCATTTTTTTACGTTGTTATATCATTAAACCAGCTTTCCAAAATAAGACAAGCCGAGATATCATCGACTTGCTTTTTCTTTTTATTTAGAACCTTATTTTTTCTTAGTTCCTTAAATACCATCTTGGCCTCTTCTGTAGATAATGTCTCAGAAAACTTTACTATTTTAATTTTAGACCCATATTCGGTCTCTAATGATGATGAAAATTTATCTAACTCTCGGGTTAATATCGCGTTATTTGATGTTTGTGGATCACCAATTATAATAACGTCTGGTTGCCAATTCTCAATAATTTTGCAAATATTTTCCATAAAAACTTTATCATTTTTTAATATAGACAGTGGCCTAGCCTTACATGTAATTGTCTGCCCTAGAGAGATACCAACTTTTTTCAGACCAAAATCAATGCCGAGACAAGTTAGTATTTCATTTGATTTATTGATATTCATTTTTTATGATCATCAATTACTTTAATAAAATCTCTAGCTATCTCAGTTGAAAGGTTATCATTTTCATTAGTCAATTCAACTAAGCCAGTTGGTGATGTTATATTTATTTCTGTCATATACTTTCCTATAATATCTATGCCTGCAAAATAAATCCCGTTATTTAATAATACTTCTGCAACGATTATTAGATGATCAAATAATGATTTGGGGACATCTTTTATAAAGAACTCTCCGCCATAGGCAAGGTTTGCGCGAAAGTCTGTTTTCTTTGGGAATCTTAATAGGCATCTCTTATATACTTTTCCATTATAGATAATTATCCTCATATCTCCATATTTATGAACATCTAAATATTTTTGCAATATGATAAAGTTGTCTTTGTTCTTATTTTGAGTGTGTAACAACTTATTTTGAAATTTCCTATCATTCACATTAATTTTATGAATCAATTTACCAGCCATCATATTAAGTGGTTTGGCAACAACATCATGATGTTTTTTAATAAATATTTCCATATTTGTATAATTATTAGTGATTATAGACGGTAGTCGATTCGGAGAATAACAATCTCCAAGAATCTTCTCATTCATCATCATGATTGATGAAGGAGAATTCAT
>CAJWMM010000156.1 GCA_913043035.1 uncultured Gammaproteobacteria bacterium
GAGAGCATTTTTGTATGAACTTGATGAAGGAAAGTGACAATTTTCTAGTGCATCAAGATAATTTGGCATATCGAATAACTTAAGAGTGTTACTATCGAATATATCTTCTGATTTTTTATTGTGGAGATAGTCTAAAACGAATCTGATTAATTTTCTTATTTTATTTTGTGATATTTGACGGCGTGTATTGTAATATGGTATTACCTTTTCGAGATTTTTTTCATTTTCTATGAGTTCAACCTCAGGATGTATCATAACTTTTTTAGATTTCTTAGAATATATAGTTCCGTAGATTCTTATTCTATCTCCTATTTTTAAATGTCTGTAAATTATTGTTTTGTGAATAAATTTTATTTGTACAGTTTTAGCTTGTATTGTTACTGATAATATTAAACTTTTATTAAAGCCTCTAGTAAAGAAAATTTTGTTAATAACACCTATAAAAAGACACTTATCACCGTTATTAATATCATTTATATCTGAAATATTAGTTTTATCGATTAACTGATGAGGAAGGTATAATATCAGATCAGTGATTCTATTAATGCCAATATTATGAAGTTTTGTTTTTGTCGCTTCACCAACACCGGGTAAGGTCTGTAGTGAATTATCCTCTAACTGCAAATGTTTCGGCATATATCATGAACCGGCTACCAAAATAGCATCCATTTCTACCTCTACATCTAGTGGGAGTCTACTTACTTCAACAGCAGCTCTTGCTGGATACGGTTTAGCAAATACACTTTCCATTGCTCTATTAACAGAAGAAAAGTTTTCTAGATTTTTTAGGAAAACGGTAATCTTTACAAAATTTGTTGAATCACAACCAGACTCGTTCGCAATCGATATTAGATTTATTAGCACTTGATTAACTTGTAGATCAAAATCTTGAGATATTAGTTTCATTGTTTCTGGCACAAGAGGGATTTGTCCTGAAATAAATATTAGATTATCACATCTTATTGCTTGGGAATAAGCTCCTATTGCTTGCGGTGCTCTTTCAGTAATAATCTGCTTTTTTTCTGTCATGGCTTCTTTCGTGTGTAACCGGACTCTTTTAGTTTTTCAAGATAATCATGCCAATATATTTGATAATTCTCACATAACTCATGGAGGTATTCCCAGGTGTACAGACCCGTATCATGGCCATCATCAAAAATCAGTTTAACGGCATAATTTCCAATAGGTTCAATCTTATCTAACATTACATGTTCCTTACCTTTTTGGAGCACTTCCTGTCCAGGTCCATGGCCCTTGACCTCTGCAGATGGAGAAAAACATCTTAGATACTCAATTGTTAAGTTCTCCTTTAGCCCATCCTCAAATGCTAATGATAGAATATTATTTTTTTTAATGTATCTAATTTCTAATGGTTTAATCATATGTAAATTATATATTATCTACAATTAATTTAACAGATTAAGAAGGCTGTACTTAATTCGAAGACTTTGCTCTAGGATGAGTTTTATCGTAAACCTTTTTTATGTAGTCAAAATTAACACTTGTATAAATTTGTGTCGTACTGATATCTTGATGACCGAGAAACTCTTGGACAGCTCTTATATCACCCGATGATTCTAATAAATGGGTAGCACATGTATGTCTTAATACATGTGGATTAATTACATAATTTAAGGACTGCTTTTTACACCAAAAAATAATCCTTTGTTGAATAGATCGATTAGATATTCGTTTACCATATTTATTCAAAAAAAGAGCAATTTCATTGTTTACTGCTCTATCTTCTCTAGCTTTTAACCAGGTTATTATTGCTGACAGAGCACAATCGCCAACTGGAAGGTACCTTGTCTTTTTCCCTTTACCATCCACAACCAACAATTTACTTTTGAGATCTATAGATGACAAATTAAGAGATGTTGTTTCGCTCAATCTTAAAGCTGAGCTGTACATTAATTCAATAATTGCCTTGTCTCTAATCGCCTGGTATGTTTTTTCTTTAATATCACACAATTTATTTATCTCCGATATTGACATTACCGTTGGGATTTTGCTTCTTCGTTTAGGTGAGATCAGCTTCTTACAAGGATTCTTATCGATAATTTTTTTCTTACACAAGAAAGTAAATAATGATGAAATCGATGATTTTTTTCTTGCAATGGTTGATGCATCTAACCCCATCTTATGTAGTGACGATATGTAGTCTTGTAAACTAATAGTGGTAATTTCCGATAAATCCTCAGAATCGAAATTATCTTTAAATTGTGCAAGATCTATCAAATAGTTTTTTATGGTATGTTCACTATATTGTTTTTC
>CAJWMM010000157.1 GCA_913043035.1 uncultured Gammaproteobacteria bacterium
AAATTATGTACTTTTATTTGATTATTATTAATGATGATAGCTAATTTGTCATTTAATTTCTTCGCATATTTTATCTGAGACGACATGCTGCTCTCAGGGTCAGTATTCATAAAAGAATGCTTAGGATATGTACTCCTTATTAACTCAGACATTTTCATGAATAAACTTATATGTTCGCTGCTATCATTAAGTATTGCATACTTGGTCTCATTTGAAGATGTTTGATTAATTTTTAATAGTTCTACCAATCTCTCTATACCAAGTGCCACACCAACTGCAGGCATGTCAATTGAGTAATTTGACTGAATTAAGTAATCATACCTCCCGCCAGCGCAGATTGCATCTTGTGAGCCAAGCTTATCTGTCTTCCATTCCATAACAGTATCATTATAGTAATCTAGACCTCTTACAATATTATTATCTACAATATAATTGATCTCTAGTTGATTGAGTAATTTAGTTACCGAGTCAAATCGTTTTTGTGATTTTTCGTTTAAAGATTCATATAACGGAGGTAATGAGGAAAGAGCATCTTTAATCTTAACATTTTTACTATCTAGTAATCGTAGTGGGTTTTTCTCAAGCGTGACTTTCTCACTATCTGTTAGAATAGATAAATTATCGTTCATGATCGATTTTATCTCAGTTCCATATCGATCTCTGTCAACTTGGTTTCCGATTGAATTAATATGTAATTGATAATTTTCTATCTTTAAAAAGGTAAACAATTTATTAATTAAAATTATCAATTCTATCTCACTACTAATGCCAGAAAAACCAAAGTACTCTAGACCAAACTGATTAAACTGTCTAAGTCTACCTTTTTGAGGTCTCTCATGTCTGAACATTGGGCCGTAGTACCAATATTTTCTTTTTTTTATTCCTCTATCGTAAATTAAGTTATGCTCTATAACAGATCGAACAATGGAGGATGTACCTTCTGGTCTTAAACAGACACTATCCTCATTTTTATCAGTAAATACATACATCTCTTTAGTTACAATATCAGTTGAACTACCCAAAGATTTATCAAAAACATTTGTACTCTCCAGTATAGGTGTTCTCAGTTCGTTAATTGAGTATGAGTAAGTAATATTTTTAAGTGCTTTCTCTATTGAATAGTAATAATTAAGGTCTTCTGGTAATATATCTTTGAAACCTCGAAGAGATGTAGTGTATTTATTACTCATTGCATCAGTTAAAAATTAGGTTTATTTCTTTAATTGCGTTTTCATTACTATCTGATCCATGAATAGAATTATTTGATTGATTTAATGCAAACTTTTTTCTTATTGTACCATCTTTTGCATTATCTGGATTTGTATCTCCGATGAGATCTCTAAATTCTTTTACAGCATTGTCTTTTTCTAGCACGATAGCCACAATCATTCCTGAAGTCATATATTCAATAAGAGCATCAAAAAATGGTTTTGAAGAGTGAATATCATACAATTCTTTTGCTTTTGACTCTGTTAATATCATTGAACTTAACCTGATTACCTTGAACTTACTATTTTCAATTATACTTATTATTTCACCTATAATATTTCTCTTGGTTGCATCTGGTTTTATTATAGCTAATGTCTTTTCCATGATTATTTCTCCTCTATCCATGCCATTTGTATAGCTTCAAGTATTTTTTCATTAGATTTATTTGGGTCATCATCAAAATCATCTAACCCACATATCCACCCATGTAGATCAGTGTATCTTATATACCTAGGGTCTATATTGGGTAAATTATCATTTAATTCTATTGCTATTTCAAGAGTATCAGTCCACTTTAACACTATCCATTCTCCGATGCATGATTAATAGTATATTTTGGTATTTCTATCACTAAATCCTCATCATTTACAATTGCTTGACAACTCAGACGAGAGTTAGTTTTTAGGCCCCATGCTTTGTCTAAATAATCATCCTCGTCCTCAGTTGGTTCTGTGAGTGAATTTATACCTTTCACAACATAAACATGACATGTTGTACAAGCACACGAAAGTTCACATGCATGTTCCAGTGGTATACCATTATCAAGTGCTGCTTTGCAGATACTCGTACCTTTGGGAACTTCAAATTCAGCACCATTAGGGCAAATATCTGGATTAGGTAAAAAAGTTATTTTAGGCATAATATCTTACTCAAAAACATCGTCTACACCTTTACCGGTGATTAAAGATTGAATACTTTTATTCATTCTTCTCTCCACATAAAATTCAGATTTTGACTCTAGGATCTTAATTTGCTTATCTATTTCTTCAAAACTACTTTTT
>CAJWMM010000158.1 GCA_913043035.1 uncultured Gammaproteobacteria bacterium
GGGTCTATTTCCTACAATAATTGATATTAAAAAAGATGGTTTAGGCAAGCCAAGCATCCTAATAAATAAAGAATTAAAAATAATACTAAACAAATACTCTATTAGTCATCTCCATTTATCAGTGTCCGATACAAATGACTTGTCAACCGCTGTCGTAATAGCGGAAGGTGAGTGATGAGTGACTCTGTTATAAATCTTATAGGTAATACGCCACTTGTTGATGTCTCGTTTAATGCTAAAAATACAATATTAGCAAAGTTAGAAGGCAACAATCCTGGTGGCTCAGTGAAAGATCGAGCTGCTCTTAGAATGATTGAAGATGCAGAGAAAATCGGACAAATAAAAAAAAATGATACTTTAATTGAGGCAACAAGCGGTAATACAGGTATTGCTCTTGCTATGGTTGCTGCAATGAAAGGGTATAAAATGCGCCTAATAATGCCAGAGACAGCTTCTGTAGAAAGGGTTCAAACAATGAAAGCATATGGCGCAGATGTAATACTTGTTTCAAAAGAAGAGGACATGGAAGGTGCAAGAGATTTGGCGATAAAAATGAGAGACTCCGGAGAGGGATTTGTTCTTGATCAGTTTTCAAATGAATCTAATTACTTGGCACATTTTGAAGGAACAGGGCCAGAAATATGGGAACAGACAAAAGGTCGGTTAACTCATTTTGTATCAGCTATGGGAACTACTGGGACTATTACAGGTGTTTCTAAATTTCTTAAACAAATGAATCCATCTATAGAAATTATTGGCGCTCAACCAAAAGATGGATCGAGAATACCGGGTATAAGAAGATGGAAAGAGGGGTACGAGCCAAAGATAAAGAAAAATGCTTACATTGATCGTACTATCGATATTTCAGAAGCTGATGCTCGGAACTTTTCATTTAAGCTATCAACTGAGAGAGGTCTATTTTGCGGTTTATCTGCAGCAGCAAATGTTTATATAGCTCATGAGATAGCAAATGATCTTAAAGATGCGGTCATTGTAACTATAATATGTGATAGAGGTGACAGATATCTTTCATCACTATAATTATTTTTGAATAATTAAATTTTTTCCTGCAACCAAATATTTAGCACCTTTGATACCATTTGATGAAAGTAGTTTTTCTCGTGGAATATCGAAACCTGTTGCAATTATACTTGTAGTGTCTCCGGTGTTGACAACATATCGCAAATTAACATTGTTATTTATTGATAATATAGGTGATCTCATTTTGATTTTTATTTTATTACCTACAAACAACTTAGTTTTTTTATCTGCATCATTCCATTCAAGTAGCGATTTTAAATTAACATCATAAAATTTTGCTATCCGATACCAATTATCATATCTTTTCACAGTATGAAAATAATTAAATATTTTATCTATTATAATATACTCATTGTCACCAATAGATATCTTATTCTTATCTGTGATAGTTGTTTTTATAGGAAGGCGCAATTTTTGATTTATTAAAATCAAGTCAGATTTAAGTGAATTCTTTACCATTAATGCTTTCACCTTTACATTATATTGCCTTGATATCCTTGAAAGTGTATCTCCCTTCTGTACTACGTGTATTTTTTCTTTGAACATTATAGTTCTATACTTTTTATATCTTTCATTAAATTTCTTAATTTTATTCAACGGTAATAGTATTTTATCTTGCATAGAAGGAATTATATACCATGCGCTAAAGCCAGGGTTTAAAAAGTATAAAGTCTCCAAATCAACATCTGATAAAACTGATAGAGTATAAAAATCTATCGGGTTATATATTTTAACAAAGCCTGTTTGAGGCTGATTAGATAATTTCGGTAAAGTTATGCCATAACTTTGTGGATTTGCCATAATGTCTCTAAGCGCAAGTAACTTCGGTACGTAAATTTCTGTTTCTCTAGGTAGCCTCAGATCCCAAAAGCTTGTCTTTCCGACAACGTATTTTGCTTTGGACATTGATCTCCCTACTTTACCAGCACCTGTATTATAAGATGCAATAGCGAGCAACCAATCTTTCTTGAAATGTCTGTGCATATCAGACAGGAAGTGAGTCGCGGCTTTAGTAGAATTCAAAATATCTCGTCTGCCATCGTACCACCAATTTTTCGAAAGCCTATATTCCCTTGCTGTAGGAGGAATAAATTGCCATATGCCGGCAGCTTTAGATGGTGAGTGAGCGTATGGTTGGTATCCACTTTCGACAATAGGCAGCAGTGCTAGCTCATAGGGCAGATTCCTGTTCTCTAACTCTTTTATTACATGATATA
>CAJWMM010000159.1 GCA_913043035.1 uncultured Gammaproteobacteria bacterium
TCTCTCTAGGTCCATTGAATCTAAAACCTGATCTTTCATTTTCCTATCAACTACGAGGCCATGCTTTTCGATTAATCGATCAGCTAATGTAGATTTTCCATGATCAATATGAGCTATAATAGATATATTTCTAATATTTTGCATCTATCTATATCATACTGATGCATTAGGAAACATCAAATTATTTAGAAATCTTTAAAGCAATGAATAGAGGGGTATTGTTTCTATATACAAGCACGTTAGCTAAGCTTTTATTTGCTAATTGAGATAGTACTTTTTCAAAATCTTTTTTGCCATAAATGGGTTTACCATTTACTTGAGTAATAACGTCATCAATCATGATTTTTGAGTTAGATGATTGTTCACTAGATATTTTCTCTACTCTAACACCTCCAAAAACATTTAAGCTTTTTTTGGTAGCATCATCAATATCTGTTATTGTTATTCCAGATATCGTCACACGCTCGACTGTTTTTTGTGTCAAGGTAGCTATTTTATCGTCTTCGGGTAACTCTTCTATCTTGACGAACTTAGATATTTTTCTTTTACCTCTTAAAAGCTCAACTTTAATAACTGAATTAACAGTCGAAGTTCCAACAAGAAGAGGAAGGTCTTTAGATTTCTTGACAATTTTATTGTCAAATTTGAGTATTACATCACCCTGTTCAATTCCTGCTTTCTCTGCTGGACTATTAGATAAGATTCTTGCCACTACAGCTCCTTGTGGTTTTTCGAGTCCAAAACTCTCCGCTAAATCTTTATCCATTTGTTGAATATAGACTCCTAACCAACCTCTTTTAACTTTACCATTTTCTCTAAGTTGATCGTAGACACTACTTAAAGTTTCAGCAGGGATTGCAAATGATACGCCCATAAAGCCACCAGATCGTGTATAGATTTGTGCGTTTACACCAACCACTTCACCATTGAGATTAAATAAGGGTCCACCTGAATTACCAGGATTTATTGCTACATCGGTTTGTATGTATGGTACATAACTCTCATTTGGCAAGTTTCTCTTTTTACCACTAACAATTCCAGCTGTGACAGTATGATCAAATCCAAATGGTGAACCTATTGCAAGAACCCATTCACCTATTTTTAGTTGCTGGGAGTCTCCAATTTTTACTGTTGGCAAATCGTCCGCGCTTACCTTTAATAGTGCTAAATCGCTTCGTTCATCCGAACCAATGAGTTTAGCAGGCATTATACTTCCATCGTTAAATGTGACAGATATTTCTGTTGAATTTTCTATAACATGATTATTTGTCATCACGTATCCATCATCAGACAAAATGAACCCAGAACCAAAGCTAGGAGTCTGTCTAAACTGATTATTTGGATTTGGATTATTCTCAAAAAATCTCTCGAAAAATGGTTTAAATTCATCTGGAATATTGGGGATATTTGAGTTGGAGTTTATATTTGGGGATCTGACAGCATTTACAATAACTACTGCATCAATATTATCGTCAACTATGTTAGTAAAATCAGGAAGCGTGCTCGCATTGAGGAGTGAACTGAAAATAATAATAGAAAAAACTAGGAAGCGTTTAATATAAAGCATTTTACTTGCAAGCTAACTCTTCTTCATTAGATGTGTCTTTGCTATCGACGCACGAATCAATTTGATTGCTCACATTTTCTGTTTGTGATTGAGGTGTGATTTGGATATCAGTTTTGGAGTATTCAATATTATTGTCATTGTAATTTAAGATATATAGCGTAAGCACAGCAAAAGTGAAAACACTTGCATATCGTATTAACGATTTACCAAAAGTATCACTGTATTTTCCAGCTAACTTAATTTCATTCATAACCTTTTTTACGAAAGACTTACTAATTCTCGAAGGATAATCATTACTAATTAATGCCTGATAGATAGCTTTAGCTTCTATGTCTTTTAATTTATCCATATGATCTCTCAAATGTTCTCCTTGATTACCTTTATCATCAAATCCCTAGCTCTATGCAACCTAGATCTGACGGTTCCTATCGGTATGTTTATTTTATGAGATATTTCCTCATAACTCAAACCCTCTATATCACTCATGGTCACTATATCCCTAAGCTCACTGGGTAAAGACTCGAAAATCTTACTCATTCTATTTGATAACTCCTCTAAATTATAGTGATCATCAGGGCATTCATCACTTACCCTTGTATCACTTAGACCGGTATTTTCAGTAATAGTTTCCTTTTCTTTTGTCTTTTCCTTCGAATTGATATAA
>CAJWMM010000160.1 GCA_913043035.1 uncultured Gammaproteobacteria bacterium
TTAAATAAGATCTCATAAACTGTTTTCAAAACTGGCCCAACATTAACATCATTGAGCATTTCATACAGAACAGGTGTCATTTCATAACCCTCTACGGTACCGATTTCTCTTATGAGATTATCAAAAGTATTTGATTCACTCAATTGTAATCCGAATCTCCGATTACGTGACAAATCACTTAAACATGATAACTTTAAGTCACCGTCACATGACGGGCTAGCTAATGTTTTTCTAACTTCATCGTTGTGAACTGACAAACTTCTCATAGAATAGACATGTTTAGTAATTTCAAATATCTCTTTTTTTGTTATATCGATCATTTTAAGGATATCACTGGAGTTATAGTTATTAGTGGTAAGTATCCCTGATAATATAGCTGCAATATTTTTCATAACACTAGATATTTGGACACCAATTAAGTCGCTAGTCTTCTGCATAATAAATTTGTTAGTGATAAAACACTTTTCAATAGTGTCTAAATATCCACTATTATTTGATGCAACACTCACACAAATTTTTTCCCCACTCACCAGATCTTTTGCGAAACTTGGTCCGGAAATAAGGCAACAATCAATTGAATTGCCAAAAGTCTCTATCAATAGTTCATCGAAAAATTTATTAGTTTTTTTATCTAAACCCTTAGTCAACCAAATAAAACTTGAGTATTGAGACAAATAATCTTTATTTTGTTCTATGAGATTGGAAAAGCCACTACTTGAAGTTGCTATTATGTTATATGTATCAATCGAGAATGGTTTATTTAGAATATTACTTAAATGATCAAATGTGACATTATCTTTAAACTGAATACCTAGAGATGTACACTTCCTATTTTCCTTGAGGAAATCAATCTTGTCTTTTGATCTTCCAAATATCTCCACAGGATAGTTATTATTTGAGAGGTGATTAGCAATGGCTAAACCCCATTCTCCGGATCCCAGTATTCTAAATTTAAGTGTCATTAGTTATTTTTTTTCTTTTGAAGCTCTTGTTGATGGAGTGCGTTAAAATCAATGGGTGCAAAAAATATTGGCGGGAAACCAGATTTTTGTATCAGCGTTGAAACAGTCTCCATTGCGTAAGGAAAAATTATATCTGGGCATCGAACATTCAAGAAATTACTTTTCAAATCCTCATCAGCTCCCTCAATTCCAAAGACACCTGATTGTTTGAGTTCAACTAAATAAATTGCCTTTTCTTCTGTTTCAGCTTTTACAGATATATCTAAAGTAATTTCATATGTACTATCATCAATTTCATTAATCGAGGTTTTAAGATTAAAACCAACTTTAGGCTGCATTTTTATTTCATTAAAAATCATCGGTGCTTCGGGAGACTCTAGTGAAATATCTTTCGCATAGATTCTATGAACAACAAATTTAATCTGATTTTCTGTCATCTATCATCTCCAGATAAAGGCATATTATTTTCTAACCATGTTGAAATACCACCATCTAAATAACATATATTTTGAATTCCAATCTTACTTAGAATTTTTGCTGCCTTAATTGAATCATTATCATTTGCTGAGTATGTTACAACATAATCAATCTTATTTATTTTTAGTGATTCTAGCTCATCTATAGAGCAATTTTTTGCGTTTACTATATGACCCTTATGATAATCATCTGTTTTACGTAGATCTATCAGAAGAACTCTTGAAGAGTTTATAAGAGATGTTAGCTCATCAATCGTTAATTTTTTTATAGAACTAAATGTTGTCTTAAGTTCAAGGTTTATGATCATAATTAGCAAAATAACAAATGCTAATACGAGCACAAGATTCTCCGAAATAAAGCTAGCCAAAGAGGATACTCCTAGTTATTTTTGATGAGAGCAAAAAACTTCTCTCATCATCTCAATCAGTTTAAGAGTTTTTACATCGCTAACTTTATAAAAAACTTTATTCGCAGATTTCCTAGCTGATAATATTCCTTTCTCTCTCAGAATAGCCAAATGTTGAGAGATGTTACTTTGTGATGTACCAACATTATCAACTATATCCTGGACGCTAAATTCACCCTCTCCCAATTTACACAAAATCATTAATCTTAGGGGATGTGACATCGCTTTTAAAGAGCGTGATGCTGTCTCGACATCATTTTGAACTTGTTGTTCCAGTGCGCTAAGGTTATCATTAGTAGTGTTTAAATTTTCAGTTTCCATGTAGATATATAATTATTTATTAATATATCTATATTAGACA
>CAJWMM010000161.1 GCA_913043035.1 uncultured Gammaproteobacteria bacterium
CTCTTTCTTGTAACATAAGGATACAGCATATGATTAAACAAATTATATTCTAAAACTGACTCATCAAATTCTATTATGTTATGTCCAATAAAGGTAGAATTTGGATCATCTTTTTTCCAATCATCAAAAGTATCATTTATTTTTTTCATCAGCTCATAAGATGACTGTGGAGCATCAAGTGCTTCTCGCATTCCTTTTAAAGTTGTAATTAATGCACCAGGCTGAGATATAATTGAAGTTCTTGGTCTACAAAACTCATTCATATTTTGATTTGTTTGATTAAAATTTGAATCAGTAACTATTGCAGCAATTTGCATTATCTGTTCCCACTTAGGGGTCGTTCCAAATGCATTAGGATATTCTTTTTTTCCTCTTCCAGAGGTTTCTAAATCATAAAATATATATTTTGACACTGATAAAAAACCTTATTCGTGTTTATAAACTATTAATTATCTCTTTTGGACCAATAAAAATGATAGAAAAGTGTTGCTGCTATCGCAACAAATAATGAAATAAAAGCTACGTAAATTATTATTGCAATTGCCCAATATGCTACGGCAATTAACAAGCCTAGAGCTGTAATTCCAGCCCAAAAATATAGTAGTCGTTCAAGAAATAATTGCATGAATAAATTATATATATCTGTTTATAGGATTCTATCAATCTCTTCACGAGATGGCATGGAATTGGCTGTACCTATTTTAGTTGTAGATAAACCAGCAGTGGCACTTGCAAATATCAGGGAGTCTTTAATATTCTGCCCCTCAGTTAACGCTGCAGCTAAACCAGCATTAAAAGCATCGCCAGCCCCAGTTGTGTCTACTACTGGATTTGAAAGATTAGCAATAGGAAGAGAAAATTTTTCCTCACTATTAGCAAAGTATGCTCCTTTTTCTCCAAGAGTTATGACAACATTTTTAATTCCTTTATCCAATAATTGTGATGCTGCTTTTTCAGCATCTTCATATGTTATAACATCGTGATTAACATAGAAACTGGCCTCAGTTTCATTAGGTGTAAAATAATCAATTAAAGGAAATAAAGAGCTATCAATTTCTGCAGCTGGTGCTGGATTTAAAATTGTTTTTACATTTAAGTTATTTGCTTTTTTTAATGCATAAGTAACAACATCTTTTGGAGCTTCTAATTGCGTTAAAAATATACTTGAATTTTTAATAGCCTCTTCTGCTTTATCTATATCTTCTTTCGTTATAGCTCCTGCAGCGCCGGGAAAGACATTAATTGCATTTGCACCTGTTACTTCGTTTACAAGAATACCGGCGGCACCAGTAGAATGGTCTTTTGAAATAATAACATTACTATAATCAACACCAGAATTATTATATATTTCTGTTGCCATTGTGCCAAATTGGTCGTCCCCAATTTTTGAAATAAAAAAAGTTTTCGCCCCAGCTTTCGCTGCAGCTACCGCTTGATTGGAACCCTTTCCACCAGGGCCAATAACAAAATTTTTACCAAGAATTGTTTCACCCTCAACAGGAATTTTTTCTCCAAAAAAAACTAGGTCGGCTACAAAAATACCAAGTACGCTAATCGACATAATTACTTATCGATTATCCAAACAGTACCATCTGGTTTAATTACACCTTTTGTTAAAATAAAATTACAATATGGTCGTCTTTCACTAGTTGTAATGTAAGCATATGTTGATCTTGATTGCTTGTAAAATTCTTGTCTTTCATATGATCCAATGTTCCAATGATCACCTGATACTTCCTTAATAGCTTCGATTACTTCTTTATTAGCATCATTAATTTCATCTGGTTGATTATCGACTTCCATACGATGAACAGCTGAATCAACAAAACTATCTAATGGGAAGACAGATAAAACTGCTTTTATCACAGTTGTCATGTCTAGCCCATCTAATCGATGAACTCTATTATGATTTGAATGAGCAGGATAATTAATATCAGATATGACCAGTCTATCACCATGGCCCATCTCACGAAGTGTTTTTAATATATCAGGACTTAAAATAGGATCAACGTTAATTAACATATTTTTAGTATATCACTCTCCGTATGGGATCCAAATATTTTTTACTTGAGTACTTTGATATAAAAACTCTTGTAAGAAAACTTCTTCTTTAGAAGACCAATCAAGATTTTTTGATTGTGGACACCAACTTCTCTTTAAATTTGATG
>CAJWMM010000162.1 GCA_913043035.1 uncultured Gammaproteobacteria bacterium
GGACCAAGTGCATCTGGTAAGAGTTCACTATTAAGAGTAATCGCTGGTTTCGATCAAATAAACTCTGGACGCATAATTTTAAATGAGAAAATAGTAGATGATGGCAATTTATTTATAAAACCTTATCAAAGAAATGTGGGTATTATATTTCAAGATTTGGCATTATTTCCACATCTAAATTGTGCAGAAAATATTTTGTTTGGTATATCAAAACATGAAATATCTGAAAAAAATTCAAGGCTTAACAAACTATCAGACCTTCTAGATATCAAAAATATTCTTGAAAAATTTCCTCATGAAATATCAGGTGGCCAGCAACAGCGTATCGCTATAGCGAGAGCATTAGCACCTAAACCTGAATTACTCCTGTTTGATGAGCCATTTAGCGCACTTGATGAAGAGCTCAAAGATCTTTTAATAGCAGATGTAAAGTCTCTACTGAAAAATGAAAAAATAACATCTGTATTTGTCACCCATAATATTAAAGAAGCTTTTCAATTATCGGATAAGATAGCGTACCTGTCAGATAGAAGAATAATTCAAAACGATACTCCTTATAATATATATCATAAACCTTCTTCAAAAGAGATTGCTCATTTTTGTGGGAATGGATGTTTTATAAGAGGTACGGTAATTGATTCTAATCATGTTGCTACTCCTCTTGGAAAACTATTCGGTGATACTATTCCATATAAGGCTAATGATAATGTCGATGTTATGGTAAGACCCGATGATGTAATTCATGATGATGGATCTACAGAATCCGCTCGAGTCATAGAGAAGAAGTTTTTTGGACCTGATTTTCTATACAAGCTTGAATTGAAAGATGGGCAAAATATCCTTTGTTTAACCCCAAGTCATCATGATCATTCTATCAATGAAGTAATAGGCATAAGATTAGAGATAGATCATCTTGTTTTATTCAGCATTTAATCAATTTCACGTAGCTTCCTTCGTAAAATTTTCCCAACATTATTCTTGGGTATCTCGCTGATGAATACTATCTTTTTTGGTTGCTTGTATATCGTAAGACCTTTCCTACAATGTTCCAATATATCACTCTCAGAGATTGTCTCATCATCCCTGACTACATAGAGAATGATGCTTTCACCTCTATTTATATCGGGTTTACCTATTACCCCACACTCGGTAACACCTCGAAAACTAGATACATAATCCTCAATCTCATTAGGATAGACATTGAATCCTGATGAAATGATCATGTCTTTTTTTCTATCCACAATAAATAGATAACCATTTTTATCAATTTTTGCTATGTCTCCAGTTTTAAAGAATCCATCACTACTGAAAGAATCTTTAGTCTCAGTATCTCTATTCCAATATTTGGTCATAACTTGCGGTCCCTTAATACAGAGTTCTCCTGATTCTCCAATTGGAATCTCATTATTATTTTCATCTCTAATTGAAATTTCTGTAGATGGTAAGGGCAACCCAATAGATCCATTAAAACTATTACCTACTGGATTCACAGTAACAATGGGCGAGGTTTCAGTCAAACCATAACCTTGTGTAATTTCACAACCTGTTACGGATCTCCATTTTTTAGCTGTTGATTTTAGAACAGCCATTCCTCCACCAACAGAAAATTTTAATGATTGTAAATTTGTATTCTTGAATTTTGTGCTTGTAAGTAACAAATTGAATAATGTATTTACAGCAGTAATGACCGTAAATTTATTTCTAGAAAGAGTCTTAACGAAAGATTTTAAATCTCTAGGATTTGTAATTAATATATTCTTTGAACCTATTTTATAGAAAAACAGTAGATTTACAGTAAGTGAGAAAATATGATACATTGGAAGGGCTGTTACTATTATTTCTTTGCCCTCTGAGAGTATATTATTAACCCATAATTGTAGTTGTGCTATATTTGAGACAAGATTATGGTGAGTTAAAACTGCTGCTTTCGATTCCCCAGTAGTACCTCCGGTATATTGAAGTAATGCAATATCATCTCTAGATATTGATATATTTTGGAACTTTTTTCTAGTTCTAATTACATCACTAAATAAGATATAATCATTACTAATTTTATTAGATTTACTTTTAAACAAAAACAGAACTCTTATGATCATTCTCATAGGAAAACTTAATAAATCAGAT
>CAJWMM010000163.1 GCA_913043035.1 uncultured Gammaproteobacteria bacterium
TGTGCTCTTCCGATCTTAGATTTATCTGTAAGCCCAGCACAAGAGAAAGAAGTAGTTTGCAATAGTGATCTTTACAATATCTCTAATGATATCAGTTTTTATGATGCACAAATACATAATGATGACCAGATTCTACTTTCATACTGGGACTATCAAATAAGTAATGATCGTAAGGTTTTAATTGTTGATATCGAGTCTGGAATAATATCTGAAAGTATGGATGTTGCTCCCTTAAGCGAAAATAACAGAATGAATGTATACGGTGAGAAATTGATTGAGCCCTGGGAAACAACTGATTATAATTCTCGGCTAATTGGTGTATATTATGTTAACAGAATTGACACAGTTGAAGTCTACAATTCTAGAGCACCTTCAAATTATTACTTTGAATCTCTGCACTGGTCTCCTGATGGGGACAATATTGTTGCAGGAGACTCTGAAAATAATTTGATTATATTTTCTAAAAGAAAACTATTTACTCCAGTAAAAATACCTTTGAGTTATGAAAAACTTGATGACGAGAGGGTTGAATTAATAAATGTATTAGGTTGGACTAATTAGCTAAAGTCATTCTTGGGTCTGACACCAATTTCACTAATTACATGAGCAGCGCTTTTATTTGCAATTAATGCAGCCTCCTCCATGGATAATTTTTTTTCTATTCCAAATAAATATCCTGCGGCAAAATAGTCTCCCGCGCCTGTTTTATCAACAACATCTGCTTCTGTAGCATCAAAGAAATACTGCTTACTATCTTTCATAACTATCGCCCCTTTCGGTCCTAATGTGCATATAAGTTGATCAAGTTTTGGAAAGTTTTTATTTATGAAATCTAGAGACTTTTCTATTGAATCCTGTTCTGTAAGAGCTTTTATTTCATCTTCGTTACAAAATACAAAGTCAATATTTTCTTTTATTAGATCAACAAAACTATCTCTATGTGCTTCAACACAAAAGACATCTGACAAAGATAAAGCATTTTTTCCTCCAGATTGTTTATTTATCGATGATGCATACAAAAATGCTTCCTTGCTTGGTAACCTGTCCCACAAATAACCTTCCATATATAAAATATTGCAATTTTTTATAGACTCTTCATCAAGATCTCCCATTGATAATTGAGCACCAGCTCCTAAATATGTATTCATAGTTCTTTCACCATCTGGTGTTATAAAAATTGCACACAATCCAGTTTGTTCATCTCCTTCTTCAAAAACAGTAAAATCATTAAGCCCGTGTTCAGATAAACTTGATTTGAACTGGTTTCCAAGATCATCATCTGAGATTTTACCAATAAATCCTACGGAACCTCCTAAGGCCGCTATCCAATAAGCAGTATTTGCTGCAGAGCCTCCTGCAGCATAAGTTGGGTTTGGCATATTGCTGAGTAAAAAGTTTGATCTCTCTTTATCCACAAGAGTCATTCTTGCTTTATTAAGGTTTAGATTATCAATAACATCTTCTTCGATTTGTTGAAGTGAGTCAACAAGTGCATTTCCAATACAAATAATCACAAATTGATTTTAAATGATAATACCTGGATTTCCATCAGAACCGATAATTTTATTTGATTCGTTTAAAAGCTTTTTCATTCCACCAATAAGATTATATGATTTATAACCAATAGAATTTAAATATTCTGAAACCTTACCTGATCTGTGACCCGATCTACATACAATAATATAAGAAGATTCATGGTCAAATAATTCTAAGCTTTCTGGTATTTCACTCATCTTTACATGTTTTGCTTCTTCATGATGTCCATATATCCACTCATCATCTTCCCTAACATCTATCAAACTCCAGCCTGATAATAATTTAGCTTCTAATTCATTTGGTAAAACACCTGTTGAGTCTCCGGTACTATCTATATCTAATTCCACTAGCTCCCTCTCTGAGCCTTCTTACTCTCTCTTTGGTTGGTGGGTGAGTAGAGAATAATTTTCTCAATCCAGAACCAGTAAATGATTTTAGAGGATCAGATATAAACAACTGACTAACCGCCGGATTAACATTCAATGGGTTTTTTGAATACATCTCAATCTTTTCAAGAGCTGAGGCTAATGCCAATGGATTGCCAGATATGGAAGAACCTGTTTTGTCTGCACCATATTCTCTTG
>CAJWMM010000164.1 GCA_913043035.1 uncultured Gammaproteobacteria bacterium
TTCTATTTATGTCATAATGTATGACTATTAATATATTATTAGACTGATATAAATTATCTAAATTATTAATGAGATTCTATATATGTCAATAATTATGACATAATTAAAAGTTATGCTTAAATTTACTGATCTAAATCAAGAGTATCCTGATAAGAGATTATCAAAAGAAAGAAAAAAAGATTTTCGAGAAATATATGATAATTTCATTAAAAATAGCGCAAAAGAGCAGTCTAGCAGATGCTCACAATGTGGCGTTCCATATTGCACAGTTCACTGTCCACTTCATAACCATATACCTGATTGGCTAAAGCTTGCCGCAGAGGACAGGTTGGAAGAGGCTTATGAAATCTCATCAAGTACAAATAATATGCCTGAGATATGTGGTAGGATCTGTCCTCAAGATAGATTATGTGAAGGTAATTGCGTAATCGAGCAATCAGGACATGGATCCGTAACAATTGGCTCAGTAGAGAAATATTTAACAGATAATGCATTTGAGAATGGATGGATTACCCCTCTCAAGGTTGAAAAGAACATAGAAAAAGAAAATAGCATAGGTGTAATTGGTGCAGGACCAGCAGGACTAGCAGCGGCAGAAGAGCTTAGAAAAAAAGGGTACAAAGTTGATGTCTATGACCGTTACGACAGAGCTGGTGGACTATTAATTTATGGTATTCCTAATTTTAAGTTAGAAAAAGATATCGTTCAAAGGAGAATGCAATACTTAAAAGATTCTGGAATTAATATTCACCTTAATGTTGAAATTGGAAAAGATATAAAATTTGAGGACCTTCAAAAAAAACATGATGCAGTTTTAATAGCTACAGGTGTTTATAAAGCTAAAGAAATTAACCTGGGTGAAAGTACAAGTAACATAATTCCAGCATTAGAATACTTAACCGCATCTAATCGAAAAGGACTTGGAGATGAAGTTAAGAAATTTGATGAAGGTGAGTTGGATGCAAAAGGTAAAGACATTGTGGTCATTGGTGGCGGTGACACGGCAATGGACTGTGTACGAACTGCTGTAAGACAAAAGGCTAAATCTGTGAAATGTTTATATCGTAGAGATAAAGAAAATATGCCTGGTTCTGCAAGAGAGGTAAATAATGCTGAAGAGGAAGGCGTCGAATTCATGTGGCAATCTCTCCCAATTAATATGAATGTTTTAAAAAATGGTTACCAAATTGAATGTGTCAAAATGAGATTGAGTGAGCCTGATGCTGATGGAAGAAGAACACCTCAACAAATAGATGGATCTGATTTTAATTTGAAGGCTGATATGGTCATAGCTGCTTTAGGTTTTTCCCCTGAAAATTTACCCACACTTTTTAATGTTAAAGACTTACCAGTGACAAAGTGGGGCACAGTAAGAGTTGGTTTCAATACTATGATGACTGATATTGATGGAGTCTTTGCTGCAGGAGATATTGTTCGAGGGGCTTCATTAGTAGTTTGGGGAATAAGGGATGGTCGAGATGTGGCCAATTCAATACACAGTTATATCGAAGCTAAAAAACTGGCAGAGGTTAGTAAGGTTAAAGCATCATGAGTTCAGATTTAAATAGATACAGAAAAAATAAGCAAGTCTTGGAAGAAGGGCACCTTTATAGTCCTAAACAAGAGCACGATGCATGTGGTGTTGGCTTTGTAGCATCAGTTGATGGTAAGCAAAGAAGAGAAGTTGTAGAAGGTGGTATCGATGCGCTAAAAGCTGTGTGGCACAGAGGTGCCGTTGATGCTGATGGTAAGACAGGGGATGGTGCCGGCATACTTACGCAAATACCTATAAACTTCTTTGATGACGAAATTGCTAAAACTGGTCATGAAAAAAGAGATGAGCCTCTAGGCATTGGTATGATGTTTTTGCCAAGAAACGACTATGCAGCATTAGAAAAATGTCGAACAATAATCGAGTCAGAACTTCTTGATCATGGGTACTACATATATGGCTGGAGACAAGTGCCTATTAACAATAGTGTTATTGGTGATAAAGCAAACTCTACTAGACCTGAGATTGAGCAAGTTATGTTCGTTAACAATATTGAAAGAGAGAGTAATTTTGATTATTCAAAAGAATTGTATCTTGTAAG
>CAJWMM010000165.1 GCA_913043035.1 uncultured Gammaproteobacteria bacterium
TTACCCATGTATCATTTAGACCAGTATTTTCAGTAATAGTTTCCTTTTCTTTTGTCTTTTCCTTCGAATTGATATAATTGAGGGAGCAATTAACGGCTATTCTGTGCAGCCAAGAATAAAACTTGCTATCAAATCTGAAATTTGGGAGTGATTTATATGCTCTAATAAATGACTCTTGAGCAACTTCCTCAGCATCATGATAGTTTTTAGTATATCTCAAACATAAGTTAATTATTCTAAGTTGGTATTTCCCTACTAATAATGCGAAATCATCAATATTTCCATTAATTATTCTCTCAACTGTAGCTCTATCATCATCGGTTATCACATTATTATTACCTGTTGTATACAATCCATATCGATAAATGCTATTTTACTATATATGGGTATTCGCATAAACACAGATGTTTTAATAATTGGATCTGGAATAGCAGGCTTAAGCGTGGCTCTATCCTTGTCAGAGAAAATGAACGTTTTACTTGTAACTAAAAACAAAATGTCAGATTGTTCGACATCGTGGGCTCAAGGAGGGATTGCTGCTGTTAGAAGTGAAAATGATAGTATCGATCAACATATTAACGATACGATAATTAACGGGCATGGTATTTGTGATAATAAAGTCGTGCATAATATTATCGAACAAGGACCTGATTCAATATTATGGCTGGAAAAAAATGGCATCAACTTCACAAAAAAGAAAGGTGAGCTGGACTTAACATTAGAGGGTGGACACTCACAGCGGAGAATATCTTACATTAAGGATGAAACTGGAAAGTTTTTGCATTTAGGTCTTACTCAGAGAGCTAAAAACAAGAAAAATATAACAATACTTGAGGATACTCAAATCATAGATCTAATTCATATAAATACTAATAAATCAAAAAAATGTTTAGGTGGGTATTTATTTAATAAAATTTCAAGAGAGGTTTACACTATTCAAGCTAATAATACAATTTTAGCTACTGGTGGAGCGAGTAAATTATATCAATATACAACAAATCCAAATACCTCAACAGGTGATGGTATAGCAGTAGCATGGAGAGCGGGTTGTACAATCTCTAATATGGAATTTATTCAATTTCATCCAACATGTTTATACCACCATGAGAATAAATCCTTTCTTATTTCTGAATCATTACGTGGCGAGGGTGCTAAGCTTTTAACTAATGATGGAAAAAGATTTATGCATAGATATGATCCTCGAGAAGAACTAGCACCTAGAGATGTTGTTGCAAGAGCAATAGATAATGAAATGAAAGAGAGAGATGATAAATATGTTTATTTAGATATTTCGATGAGAGATGAAAAATTTGTCCAAAATAGATTTCCTGCTATCTATGAAAAATGCTTAGAGATTGGTGTGGATATAACAAAGCAACCAATTCCTGTTGTACCAGCATCTCACTATACTTGCGGTGGAATCAAAGCAGATATAGATGGTCAAACTGAAATTGATAATCTATATGCAATAGGAGAAGCCGCGCATACCGGATTTCATGGTGCGAATAGATTAGCTAGTAATTCATTATTGGAGTGTGTTGTTATGGCAAGACAAAATGCATTAAGAATAATGGACCATTTGCCTGATGATCATGACAAGATTGAACTATCTTTTTGGGATGATAGTTATGTAAGAGAATCTTCAGAAAAGTTTATAATTAATTATAATTGGGATGATATAAGGAAAATTATGTGGAATTATGTCGGAATAATAAGAACCGAAAAAAATCTACTGTTAGCAGATGAGAAAATTGCTCTAATAGAAAAAGAAGTTAATCTTTACTACAGTAAATATTATATTAGTTCAGACCTATTAGAATTGAGGAATATAGTTAATATCGCAAAACTTATTATCAAATCTGCGTTGCTAAGAAAAGAAAGTCGTGGTCTTCATTTTTCAAAAGATTATCCATTATCAAATAATAGGTTTAAAAAAGATACTGAAATTAGCGGAAGAACAAATGAGTACGAGTTTGATTTATCAAAATTTAAAGTCTAAAAAGATTTTTTCTATAATACCTCAACTCTTCGATTGACTCTCTAATATCGTCCAATGCACGGTGATTAGAGCGTTTAGAAAAATT
>CAJWMM010000166.1 GCA_913043035.1 uncultured Gammaproteobacteria bacterium
TATACTGGCATTTGGAGTATTACCATTTGTTATTTCCTCTCTTATCCTCTCGAATATTAAAACATTTGCATCGACTGCCATTCCAACAGTAAGAACTATACCTGCGATGCCAGACAATGTAAGCGTAGCTTGAAACACTGATAGTAATGAAATAATGATAAGTAAATTTGTGAAAAGAGCAACTATTGCTATCACACCAAAAGTTCGATAATAAAGAAACATGAAAATAGTAACAAGAAACATACCCAAATACATTGAATACTGACCTGAAATAATATTGTCCTTGCCTAAACTTGGTCCCACAGTCCTCTCTTCTACAATCTCCATAGGTGCTTGAAGCGCACCAGATCTAAGAAGTATCGCAAGGTCCTTTGCTTCATTCATATCCAAACCAGTAATCTGAAAGTTTTGACTAAAAGCTTCTCTAATAACTGCAATATTGATCACTTTCTCGTTATCTTTCTCGACAAAGACTACTGCCATCCTTTTTCCGATATTACTCTGAGTGGTATTAAGCATATTAGATGCGCCATAATCAGTTAATCTGACGAAAACAGCTGGAGAATTTGTAGTAGAGTCGAACCCTGTATTTGCATTTCTAATTTCACCACCAGATACTATGACTTTTCTAGATAGCAGAACTGGGTCTCCATTACTTTGTTTATATAACTTTGCTGATGATATGAGTGGCGAACCGGCTAATTTAGATGCATACCAGTCTTCGGGTGTTCCTTTTGTTAATCTAAACTCAAGTGTGGCAGTAGACCCAAGTATATTTTTCGCTCGAGTAGAGTCTTGCAGACCAGGTAGTTGGACGATAATACGATTTTTTCCTTGTCTTTGAACTATTGGTTGCGAAACACCGATTTCATTAACTCTGTTCCGAAGAATGGTCATGTTTTTAGTAACTGAGCTTTTTATATCATAATCGATCGCTTTTTGTGATGGAATTATTCTAATAAGTAAATTATTTTCTTCAGAGATAATCTGATAATCTTCGCTAATATTATTATTTTCAATTAATTCTAATGCATCTGTATAAGTATCTGTGTCATTAAAAATTAAATGAAAAGTGTTCTCTTTTCTTACAGATTGTGTAAATCTAATTCTCTCTTTAATGAGTAATTTTTTTATATCTGATTCATTTTCTCTCAAGAGGTTCTTACGAATATTATTTTCATCTACCTGTAATAAGAAATGAACACCGCCTTTTAAATCTAATCCCAAAAACATAGGATTAGCATTAATGCTTTTAAAAAATGTAGGTAATTTTCTGTCGGTAAAAAGTGTAAACTCTTCAGCTATATTTGCTGATTCGAGGTTATTATAAGCTTTTAGTTGTTCATCAATGCTTGAGAAACGATATACCATTTTATTGATTGTTTCATCGGTGCTTAGAGATTTTACACCTGTATTAATAATTTTATCAATTTCACTCAGGTTTATAGAATTATTATTTTTTCGTATTTCAATTGATGGATAAGAGGTGTAGAAATTGGGTAAAGCATATACTATTGATAAAATTAAAACTAATAAAACTAGAAAATATTTCCACTTCGGGTATGCAGACATTTTACTTTATTGTCCCAATTGAATTTTTTGGGAGAATCTTACTTACGGATGATTTTTGTAATTTAATCTCAGTACTAGATGATATTTTTACCTCAACAAAAGTATCACCCACTTTTACTATCTTGCCAAGGATCCCGCCAGCTGTAGCAATTTCATCTCCAACTTTGATTTGAGTCAACATTTTTTTGTGTTCTTTCATTTTTTTTGATTGAGGTCTTATAAGGATGAAATACATCAGTACAAGAATAAAGATAGGAAGCAAGAAACCCAAAGCTGATGGCTCTTGTTGTGCTGGGGCAGCGATTGCGATATCTATAATATTCATTAGTTATTTGAGTAGATTAAATCTGTTTTTTCTATCATTTGGTCAAGTGTACCATCATATATAGCGGATCTTATTTTTTTCATAAATTCTTGGTAGAAGTATACATTATGAATGCTCATAAGTCTTCCTGCAAGGCTATCATTACATT
>CAJWMM010000167.1 GCA_913043035.1 uncultured Gammaproteobacteria bacterium
CATTGTGGCTGCATGAATCAATGCAGAGATAGGAGTCGGCCCCTCCATTGAGTCAGGTAGCCAAAAATGAAGTGGGACCTGAGCAGATTTTGCAGCAGCACCAATAAATAACAACAATGATAAAATAGGAAGTAAATCAAGCGATATAAGCCCAATAGAAATTGTCTTTTCTGAAAGCAAAGTTAATTTCGTAAAAAAATCAGCGTAATAAAGTGTATCAGTATAGATAAAGACCAATATAACACCCAACAACAAACCTATATCTCCGACACGGTTGACTATGAAGGCTTTCATATTTGCATAAATCGCGGATTGCTTTTTATACCAAAAACCAATTAACAAATATGAAGATAAACCCACTAGTTCCCATCCAATAAATAATTGTAGAAAATTATTTGAGAAAATTATCAATAACATCGAGAATGTAAAGAAATTGGTATAGGTAAGGAATCTATTAAAGCTTTTGTCGCCCTTCATATAGCCAATAGAATAAACATGAACAAATAAAGAGATGAAAGTAACAATAAATGACATTACTACTGTCAAACTATCAATAAGTAGTCCAAAACCTAAAAAAAGACTATTTGATCTAAACCATATAAAGTCTGATGAATATATCAGAGTGCTTGGATTAAACAAAAAATCAATAAATAATATTAGAGATAAAATAAATGAGACTGCAATCGTAGTGTTAGCAATGATTGATGATTTAATATCGTTTTTATTTTTATAAAAAATTAAGACAAGTGTACCAACCAAAGGTGACATAATTATAATCAATGCAAAAAGGTTTGTCATCCTCTCAGTCCACCAATGTCATCTACATTTATACTATCTCTTGCTCTATATAAAACAATAATAATTGCTAAACCTATTGCTGATTCAGCAGCAATTACAGTCAATATAAAAAAAACAAATATTTGTCCGGTAATGTCTTGGAGATAATTACCAAAAATAATAAAGTTGAAGTTAATTGATAAGAACATCAATTCAAGCGACATTAGCATTATGAGAATATTTTTACGATTAAGGAATATTCCTGCAAGAGATATGCTGAATAAGATAGAACTGAGTATTAAATAATATGACACAGGTATCATTGCAAATCTTTATCCTTCAGAATTTTGACTCGATCTTCTCTTTTGACCTCAATTTGTTCTCCAGGCTCCTGATATTTGTTAATAGTATTTTTCTTATGGGTTAATGTGATAGCAGAAATAATACCGAGCAATAAAATAATTGCCGAAATTTCAAATGCAAGTAAGTACTCCGTATAGAGAACATACCCAAGATTTTCTGTATTGTCATCGCTTACTACTTTAATTTCGTTTAATACATTATTCTCACTGTTATCAAAATCTCTCTTGAAAAAGAGTATTAAAAGACCTGCCATAGATATAAAAACAGTTAGTCCAACTGAAAAATATTTTACAAATCCCTCACGAACTGCTGTAACATTAATATCCAACATCATTACTACAAATAAAAATAGGACCATGACGGCTCCTACATATACTAGAATTAGAATTACTGATAAAAACTCAGCATTCAGAATTAGCCATAAAACAGCAGAGAAAAAAAACGAAAAAACTAAATGGATCGCAGATTTTACAGCATTATTGGAGATGATGACATTTATAGATGAGTAGAGTAGCAATAAAGAAAATAAATAGAATACATATAACTCAAGGTTCATATAATCAACCTAGATTTCTTCTATCCTTAATCTCTTCTTTTTCATACATATCACCTATCTTAAGAAGATCCATTTTGTTTATAACTTTCTCGTTACGATCTTCAAAGTGGAATTCAAAGATTTTGGTCTCTACTATTGCATCAACTGGACATGCTTCTTCGCAAAAACCACAGTAAACACATTTAAAAAGGTCTATATCATACTTAGTAGTTCGCCTTGTTCCGTCTTGTCGCATCTCAGTATCAATGGAAATTGCTAATGCCGGGCACACTGCCTCGCAAAGTTTGCATCCAATACATCTTTCTTCTCCATTAGGCTATTTACGCAATGCATGTAATCCTCTG
>CAJWMM010000168.1 GCA_913043035.1 uncultured Gammaproteobacteria bacterium
TTCAGATTCTGTTAGTAGATTAGAATTTATTCTTCTTAACCCAGTCTTCGATAATATTGAGCGTTTTATCTATATCATTTATTTTATGTGCTGATGAAATAAAACCAGCTTCAAAAGCGGAAGGGGCAAAATAAATTCCTTGGGTTAACATTTGTTTAAAAAATTTTTTAAAAATACTAATATTCCTATCTGTAATGTCTTTATAGTTATTAGGTTTGTTTTTAGAGAAATATATACCAAACATACCGCCTTCACTGTCTGCGCTCATGTTTACGTTGTGTGAGGATGATATTAAACTAATTGACTTGGTGAAGTGCTGCGACAATTTTGAGAGATTCTTGAAATACGTTTTTTTTGATATGATATCTAATGTACCTATTCCAGCAGCCATTGCTACAGGATTTCCAGATAAAGTACCTGCTTGATAGACATCCCCATTAGGACTTAAACAATTCATTATTTCTGATTTCCCACCAAATGCACCCACTGGGAACCCACCACCTAAAACTTTACCTAGCGTAGTAATGTCAGGTTTAATTTTATACAAATTTTGTGCACCAGCAAGTGAAACTCTGAATCCTGTCATTACCTCATCAAAAATTAATAAGATTTTATTCTCCGAACACAAATTTCTCAATTCTTTGAGAAAAAATTGATTACTTCTTATAAAATTCATATTTCCTGCTATAGGCTCAATTATTATGCAAGCCAACTTATTTTTCCTTATGGCTGCTTTTACAGATTCTATATCATTGTAAGGAACGGATATCGTCTCGCTAGCAAACGACTTTGGTACTCCTTTTGAATCAGGTGATCCAAGAGTAGAAGCTCCTGATCCAGCTTTAATCAAGAAAGAATCTGCATGACCATGATAACACCCATTAAATTTTAGTATTTTTGTTCTACCTGTATAGCCTCTTGCAAGTCTAATCGCACTCATTGTTGCCTCTGTTCCTGAGTTGACCATTCTTACTTTTGATATTGATGGGTAGATATCAGTTATCTTTTTAGCAATTACTACTTCTTTCTTACATGGTATTCCATATGTAATGCCTTCTTTAATTGTTTGACTTATGATTTTGATAATTCTTGGATCACAGTGACCAAGGATTTGCGCTCCCCAAGATCCAATATAGTCAATATATTTTTTTCCATCCTCATCTGTTAAGTGAGCTCCTTTGGCTTTCTTCACGAAAAATGGTTCACCTCCGACTGATGAGAATGACCTGACAGGAGAATTAACACCACCAGGCAATAATCGTTTTGCTTTTCTAAATAGCTCTCTAGATTTCTTCATTTGTAAATTCATTTATCAAAATATTTAAAGCCTCGATAGAATCAATTTGATTAAATACTCCATCAATTAATGCAATCATGTCTGGTTTTAAGATAATTTGTTCTCTTATATTATCTAAATTTATTCCGCCGATAACACATATTGGAATATGAAGAGATTCTCTCGCCTCTTTTACGATATTTTTTTTGCAGACGGTGTAGTTCACTTTGTTATTTGTTCTATACATCGACCCAAAGGAAACATAGGATGCTTTGTTTTCTTCACAATATTTAGCATTATCCAATGAATCATAACATGAAATACCAATAATTCGATCTACCCCTAGTTTATTTCTTATATTTTTAACCTCACACACATCGAAACCAATATGTATGCCAACATCATCATATCTTATAACTTCATCTACAAAGTCATTTAATATAAGTTTGACATCATTTTGTAGACATTCTTTATAGAGTAAGTTAGTAATTCTGTTTCGTCTGGCATAAGACAATAACTTTGGTCTGAATTGAAAGACACTAATACTTGTGTTGATAACACGCAAGCAATCCTCAATAAAGATTTTGTCAGAAACATACTTATTTGGTGTAATTGGGTATATTCCTTTTAAATATTTTCCGTTCATTTAAATAATATATAGCAAAAAAATATGCTTTATCATAGAATTATGCAAACTGTAATCAATAAATATGAAAAAATATCTTTGTTTAATATGTGGCTTGATCTATGATG
>CAJWMM010000169.1 GCA_913043035.1 uncultured Gammaproteobacteria bacterium
AATGATATTAATCTTTTTATTCTTAAGTCCGTCATAATACTCTAAGAGTTTTTTCTTTCCAATTTCCCTAAGGATTTTTGCTCTTTTTTTTATTATATAACGATCAACCTGGGGCATTCTTGCTGCAGGCGTTCCTTCTCTAGGCGAGAATGGAAATATATGCAGAAAGGTTATGTTGCAATCTTCAATTAGATCTACTGTATTTTGAAACATTTCATCATTTTCTGTTGGAAATCCAGCGATTATATCTGCACCAAAGACAACTTCAGATCTCACACTTCTAATTTCATTAATTACTGAAATAGCATCATCTCTCAAGTGTCTCCTTTTCATTCTTTTCAAAATCATATTATCACCAGCTTGCAGCGATAGATGAATATGAGGAAGAATCCTTTTTTCATATTTAATGAGGTCCATTAAATTTTTATCAATTTCGGCGACATCGAGTGAAGATAATCTTAGTCGCTTAAGGTTAGGTATGGAGAAAAGAATGTGAGAGACTAGTGTTGCAAGATTTGGTTTATTTTCTAAGTCGTGACCGTAACTTGTTAAATCCACTCCTGTTAAAACTATCTCTTTATAACCTTGATCAAGAAGAGTATTAATTTGGTTAACTACATTCTCAGGTTCAACACTTCTAGAGTCCCCGCGTCCATAAGGAATAATACAAAAAGTACATCTGTGGTCACAGCCATTTTGAATCTGAACAAATCCTCTTATTCTATTCTCAACTTTTTTTATAATTGGTGATATAGCTTGACCATGCTCGAATATATCCCCTACTTTATTAATTCTATCATTGCTTTCCTTAATCTCTTTGTAAGTCTTAGACTCTAGTTTTTCCTTATTGCCAATAATTGAATCTATCTCATTCATGGCGACAAACTCATCTTTATGAATTTGAGCTGCGCATCCTGTTAAAATTATTTTATTATCTGGATCGTTTTTTTTGAGCTTTCTAATTTCTGTTTTTAGATCAGCAATAGTTTTATTAGTAACAGCGCAACTATTAATAAAAGTGCGGTCCTGTAAATTATTTTCTTTAGCAAACTTTCTAATAACTTCAGACTCATAAAAATTAAGTCTGCAGCCGTAAGTTTTAACTTCAGGATTTTTCATTAGCTAATTGACCTTTGTTTTTGATAAAAAGTATATAAGCTAAGCATTCATACGCTATGTAACTTGCATGATAAATTCCTGGTGTCTTAACAAGCTTATATAGCCATCTATACTTTGGCAGTCTTGACCAAACTATTAAAAAGGCATCTATTCCTTGATATATTTTACCATCTTGCTCCACGTGAAGTCTTCGAATTAATTCCGCAGAAGATTTAGCTGTTTCTTTTTGAGCTTCCTTGTTGTTTGTAACATCAATCCAGCCTAATTTTTCATTAAACTTTTTATAATGATTGATTTCCATTCTGCATACACTGCAAGAATTATTGAAGTAAACCTTTGGTGTTTTTTCTGAATGCTGCTTGTTCATATTGTGTATCGGTCTTTATAATCTAGTTTTGTTGGCCCAGTCATAATTATATTTTTATTATCCAAATAATCTATTTCTAAATCTCCACCTGGCAATGATACTTTAACATTATTATCTGATAAGCCCAATTCTTTACCAGCGACCACAGTTGCGCATGCTGCTGTACCACATGCCAGTGTTCTACCTGCACCTCTTTCCCAAACATCCAATACAATATGATTTCTATCTCTTAATTCAGCAAAGCTAACATTAATTTTCTCTGGAAAAATATTGTCATGCTCGATTATTGGGCCAAAGTCACTAATGTTATATTTTTTAATTTCATCCAAAAAAAATATAGCATGCGGATTACCAAGATTGACAAAAAATGGATTACATACTTTTAATTCGTTGTAAGAGAACTCTATAGTTTTGTGATCAATATCTTCTGATAAAGGAATTTTATTCCAACTAAATATTGGCTTTCCCATATCAACACTTACGATACTATTAGATTTAGCATAGCAGTATATTTTTCTT